>JADFLD010000243.1 GCA_022564535.1 Gemmatimonadota bacterium | reverse complement strand
GGAGCTGGGCCTCGATCCGGAGAAGACGAACGTCAACGGGGGGGCGATTGCGATCACCCATCCTCTGGCCGCGTCTGGAGCGCGGATTACCCTCCATCTCATCCATGAGCTTCGGAGGAGGGGTGGCAAGTATGCGGTGGGGTCCGCGTGCATCGGCGGTGGCCAGGGTGGTGCGGTTGTCGTCGAGGCTTTCTAGTTCCCGACTAGCCGATGGGTGACCGGGGCGAGAGCCGAAGTCTCACGCGAAGCGAGTTCGATGCTGTCATTCGACGTGCCGCCGAACTCAGTAGCTCCGAATCGGAGGGGGCCGAGGGCGAGCTGACCGAGGGCGAACTGTTTCGGATTGCGGGTGAAGTCGGGCTGTCGGAGGCGCACGTTCGACGGGCACTTGTAGACGTGCGCGGTGAGACCGAAGCTGACGGACCACTCGACCGGGTCTTCGGTCCGTCGACCGTCCGGGCCTCGCGCGTGGTCGAGGGGACGCCTGAGGAGTTGATCAAGAACATCGACGAGTTCCTCGTCGCGTCCCGGTTGCTGCAGCGGGTGCGTCGAACGGTCGGCCTCCTTCAGTACCGCCCGGCGGTCGACTGGGCGTCCCAACTTGCGCGTGCGGCGAGTTTCAGCTCGTGGAAGTATTACATCGCTTCGGCTCGACTCGTCGAGGTGAGCCTCGAACCGGTCGACGACGAGCGGACCTTGGTCCAGATTCTCGTCGAGCCCGGGACGCGGTCGGAAGCGATCATCGGTTCCGTTCTGGGTGGCGGGTCAGGAGGAGCTGTGGCCGGTGTCGTGTGCGGGGGCGTGATCGCGACCTTCGCGCCTTTCGGTCTGGCGGTCGCCGCCGGAGTCGTGTTAGGAGGTGGCGTAAGCACCGGGATCGTCTACGCGATCGGCCGGAGCCACAAGAAGAACCTTGGAGAGGCGCAGGTGGAGGTCGAAGGCGTGCTGGATGCGCTCGAAAGCGGGGCGTCGCTCGAGCCTCCTCCGGCCTCGTGGAGGCGCTGGGTCAAGCGTCAGTTTCACGGCATGGCTAGGGACTCGGGGCGTGGAGACGGCCCGATGGATAACTGAAACCAGAACAACGAACGGAGGCGGTTGTGGACATCAGCAAGGTCGGAGTCGTTGGCTGTGGGCTCATGGGGAGTGGGATCGCCGAGGTCGCCGCGAAGAGCGGCTTCGACGTTCGGGTCAGGGAAGTCAACGACGACTTTCTGGAGGCCGGACGGAAGCGGATCCGCAAGTCGTTGGATCGCGCGGTGGAGAAGGAGAAACTTTCGGCTGAGGATCGTGACGCGGCGTGGGATCGTCTGAGCTTCACCACCGAGGTCTCCGATCTCGCTGACCGCGACATCGTGATCGAGGCGATCGTGGAGGAGCTCGAGGCCAAGAACGCGCTCTTCGGGGCGCTCGACGAACTCTGCGGTGAGGGGACGATCTTTGCGTCGAACACGAGCTCTCTGGCCATCACAGACATGGCGGCCGCGACCTCGAGGCGGGATCGGTTCGTCGGCCTTCACTTCTTCAATCCTGTTCCGGTGATGAAGCTGGTCGAGGTCGTACGGACGATTGCCACGAGCGACGAGACGTTCGACCGGGCGTTCGCCTTCGCGAAGGCCGTGGGAAAGGCTCCCGTGGCCGCCAAGGACAACTCTGGCTTCATCGTAAACCTGCTTCTGGTGCCGTACATGCTCGATGCGATCCGGCAGTTGGAGCGGGGCGTCGCGAGCATCGCCGACATCGACACCGCGATGACGTTGGGGTGCGGCTATCCGATGGGTCCGTTCACGCTGTGCGACTTCGTCGGCATCGACACCTTGTACAAGATCAGCGAGATCATGTACGACGAGTATCGAGAGGAGCGGTACGCTCCCCCCCCGCTGCTCCGACGGATCGTCTCGATGGGTCGATACGGAAGGAAGTCGGGCCAGGGCTTCTACGATTGGAGTGGCGAGAAACCCGTTCCGCTGGAGATCTGACGCCGACGGGTCCTCCAGCCGTAGACGCTTTGGGCTTCCGTTGGCGCGTTTCGGGATGAGCCCCCACATTGGCTTGCGGTCCCTTCTGCCCTTGCAAGGCGTCTATTCCTCGATGATCGTAGTCCAAGTCGCCGATCCGTCTCTTCGAAGGGCCATCGTCCGTGCGGTCCATGTCGAGGAGGATGTCTTCGTTGAGAGGCGCATGGCATCGGCGGCAATCGAACGTGGCTTTCCGCGCCTGGTGGTTCGCTACAAGGGCGAGGCGGGGTCGAGTCTGCCCCCGGAAACGCCCCTTCTCGAGATCGACGGGTTGATGTTGGGACGTTGGGAGTCCGAGCGGGTCGCCTCTGGACGCCCCATCGGCCGGTCGGAGTATCTCACCGAGCGGCTCGGGGTCCTGCTGGATCGGGCGGGTACCGACGCGACGTGGGTCGATCGCTCACTGGCCGATCTGACGAGGTGCGTATTCCGACGAAGTGGGCCAGGCAGACCGAGGCAAGGTTCCGTCGCCGTGGGCTGTCTTCGCCCGCCATTTACCTCCGATGGTTTCGGCTCATGGCCGTCGCGCGCTTGCTTTCAGATGAGTCGGTAACGGTCGCCGCTGCTGCGGAGAGGCTGGGATTCACGTCGAGCGGCAGCCTATGCCGGATGATGTCGACGGTTGCTGAGATGACGCCTACGGAGGCGAAGACCTCCAGCGGGTGGAACCGAATCGTGATCAGCGTCGCGCGCGTGCATCTCTCCCCCAGGTTACTCGAGGCCTGGGAGAGCTTCGGCGAGCTCCTCGAACGTCGGGCCGCGTAGCTCGACCGTACGGACGACAAAAACGGTCCTCCTGAGCAGGAGAACCGTCTCTAGAAGCGGGTCGCGGTGCGCTATACGCGCTTGCGGCGTTGTCGACGGCGCTCGCGCCGGATGGCTGCTTCCTTCTTACGCTTCCGCTGCGCGCTGGGCTTCTCGTAATACCGACGCTTGCGCAGCTCGGAATAGAGACCGGATCGCTGCACCTTTCGCTTGAAGCGGCGCAGCGCGCGGTCGAGACTTTCGTTGTCCTGAACGACGACTTCCAAGACGATCACACCCCGTTGGATAGTCCTACAGTAGAGCTTGAAAAGCTAATAGGTCTGGATCCTAGGGCAACGGCTTTGCCACCCTGCCGTCGCAGGGGCTCGGACTCACGGGAGGCGTCCTTCGCGATGGAGGGTGTGCGCGTACAGCCGGTAGGCCTCTGGGTTGGCCAGGAAATCCCGCACCCACGTGTCGAAGTCGGGAAGGGGGATCAGCCCCTCGATATGATCGACGACCATCATGGCGAACTGAACGCGGTCCTTGGTCCGGAAGTCGACGCTCTTACCGGCGAGGATCTCGTCGACCGCTTCGTCGAAGTGTGGCGGGTCGACCAGACAGATCAAGTGCGATACCTGATCGAGACGATACGACTCATAGAGGGACCGGAGCCTGTCGAGCTCGTCGCCCGTGGGAAGCTTGTCGCCGTCCGTCCATTCGCCGGCGATCTCAACGGAGTTTGCGGTGAGCAGTGTACGGAACCGTCCCCGGAGGTGCGGCTTGGTTCCTTTCGCTCTGCCCCTCGTATGGATCGCCGATTCCAGAAGGCCAGCGAGCAGGGGTCGGCCAAGGTTTCGGGCCTTGTCGTGGATCTCCTGTTCAGATGCCTCGACGAAGATGTTCGTGGTTCTCACCTCGTCGGCCGGCAACTCACTGTGACTGGGGCGGAAGGAGAAGTATCCGTGCCACGTGTGCATCGTAGCCGGGAAAGTGACCAGGAAGCAGGCCCAAGTGTCGCCGTCGTTTGTCACGAAAGCTACGGAACGTCGGCGTTCACTCGGGATGGTCATGGAGGCGGGCGATCCCTCCGGTCGACCCCGGGAGGGGATGGGTATGAAGCTGAAGAGGTCACAGAAAGATGATCGGGGCCGTCATTCACTGCAAGGAACGCCACCCGCCCAGGCGAGGAATTGTCTTGCGATCGCCATAAACAGATTGTTATCGTTGATTCTGATACGTAGGTCAGATGGATTCGAACGAGGGTCGCTCACCGAGTGGCCCGCTGTTTGTTGAGTCTTGCCCGGTCTCGGCCGGGTTTTGTTGTCCGTAGAGACCTCGTCCGGTCATGCCGGAGGACCTTCCATGCAATTGATTACGACCGCGGATGCTCGCCCTGAGGCGATGGGTGACGTACCGGGCATTTGCGAGCTTCCGCTCACACGAGCCGTCGTGCAGTATCGTGACCACCACGAGATGGACTCGCCTGGAGGACGAATCGAGGACATCG
>JADFLD010000242.1 GCA_022564535.1 Gemmatimonadota bacterium | reverse complement strand
ACCCTTGGGCCCGAGCCCGGTACGGAGCTGGGCATCGATCTGGACGGGACGTCGATTTCGCTGCCCGTGGTGGGTGGGGTCGAGGGGCTGGGGCGGTTGATCGGGTAGGCACTTGGGAAGTTTCCGCTACCCACTCCCCCCGATCCAATAATCCTGCCCCCCCGCTTCGACTTCTGTCCTCCCCGCCGACCGGGCGATCGCGGTCATCGCGGTTCCGCTCAGGCCGCCCGCGACGAGGGTTCCGGCTAGGAGCTGCCACACGTCTACGATGCCGATTCCGTAGTTGAACACCCCGGCTCCCGCCATCGCCACCAGCGGGCCGACGACTCCGGCCAGCGCTCCCCAGAGCATGGCGCGGCCGAGCGTGAGCTCATCGAGCTGTCGGCGTCCTTCGGTGAGCATGAAGCCCGTGGCGAAAAGCGAACCTCCCACGAAGCCGAGAAAGCTGAAGCCGATGAGCTCGAGCGAGAGTGTCGGGCTGACCATGCCTCCGTTGAGGAGGTGGAGGATCGCGCCGACGCCGGTCCAGGCCACGGCCCATGACACTCCTGTGCCGATTACCCCACGCAGTTTTCGAAGCAAGCCCATCATACCCCGCTCCCGACTCTATCGAACCATGACTGTCCTATACGGATTGGACGATCCTCAGGTCCACTCCGTTGCCACTTCGTGGATGCGGCCGCCCAAAGCGTGAGGGCTACTCCGACCTCAGCGCCGAGACGGGATCGACCCCACTAGCCCGCCAGGCGGGAATGCCGCTCGCCAGGATGCTTGCTTGGCCGGAGGCGTACTCGGACTGGCGGTCGCGTTCGTCGGCCTCGAGGTCTTCACCACGATGAACCCCAACGCGCTCTGGGGAGCTTCTCTAATTGGAGTCGATCTACGCGTCGCGGCGTTCGCCGCATTCGTATCGGTCGGCACGGCCGCACTATTCGGCTTGCTTCCCTTGCTGCGCACGATGGGGACCGACCTGACGAACGAGTTGAAGGGCTCCTCGCGAGCCACCACAGGCGGCAAAGGGACGCAGCGATTCAGGAGCGGCCTCGTCGTAGTCGAAGTTGCGGTGTCGCTCGTGCTCGTCGCTCAGGCTGGCCTCCTACTCAAGAGCTTCGCACAGGTGCAAGCGCACGACCCGGGCTTCGATCCGGAGGGCGTATGGACCGTGCCGCTCACTCCGACGGGAATGGAGACTCCGGCCGACTACCTGAGCGCCATGAACGGCGTGCTGGCCTCCCTCCAATCCCTGCCCGGCGTCGAGGCGGCGAGCTACGGTCTGACGCAGCCCTTCGAGTTCAACGGTAGTAGCCGCTGCTGCTGGTCGAACGGCGGGGTCGAGATCGACGGCGAAGTCCGTCAGGGCCTGCGGATCGCCCTCCAGCCAGTTTCGTCCGGGTACTTCGAGACGCTCCGGCTTCCGCTCGTCGCCGGATCGGTCTGGACGTCCACCTCCGAGGGTGAGCAGCCAATTCCGGCGGTGGTGTCCGAGCGTCTCGCGATCGATGTGTTCGGATCGGCGGACGAGGCGATGGGGAAGGTGCTCGGGGCGTCCGGCCCCAGACAACTCCGAGTGGTCGGCTTCGCGGGGTTGCTCCTGGCCGCTGCCGGACTCTATGGGACGCTGCTGTACAACGTCCGCCAGCAACGCCGGGAGCTTGCCATCCGTCTGGCGCTCGGAGCCGAGCGGTCCCGCGTCGAGCGATCCGTCGTGGCAAGGGGTATACGGCTGGCGCTGGCAGGGTCTCTCATGGGCCTGGTCGCGTCCTGGTGGGTGGGTGGACTGCTCGAGAGTCGGCTCTACAACGTCGAAGCTTCCGATCCGTTGGCGCTCGGAGGGGCAGCAGTCGTGCTGCTCTTGGTGTCGGTCATCGCGAGCTGGCTGCCGGCACGCCGTGCGGGGCGTACGGATCCGACCAGATTTTGCAAGCGGAGTAGTCCATACGACCCTCCAGGGCCCGCATTCCCGCATGCGGAGCGGCCCGACCCGACGATCGCTCTGCGAGGCGACTGAAGCCGAGGGGTGGGGCGCAGGTCGTCGAGTTGCTCTTGTAGCGAATCCTCCCCGTACGTGTACGTCACATGACGTATGTCTGCGGCTATGCTCTGTCCGCAGTTTGTGATGCGAATAAAGCATCCGTTCTGCGAAGGAGTCTCCCATGATCGCTTCCGGTCGCCGCTCATTGTATGTCGTCGCACTCTCGGTATCGGTGGGAGTCGCATTTGCCAGCACGGCGAACGCCCAGCAGAGCCCGACGGGCCTCGAAGTCGGTGGTTTGCCGGTTCTGAACTTCGACGCCGACGAAGGCGTCGGTTACGGCGCGTTGGTGGAACTGTACCAGTACGGAGAGGGCGGGCTGCGGCCCTACGTGTGGTCTCTGAGGCCTACCGTGTTCTTGACCAACCGTGGCCGGCGTGACTTCACGATCTTCTTCGATGCTCCGCACTTGCTTGCGCCCGGATGGCGGTTCGATGCCTACCTCGCGAGTGAAGAGCAGATCGCCACGCCGTACTACGGGATCGGCAATGCCACGGCCTACGACCAGACATTGGACGATGACGCGGGCCCAGATCCGTTCTACTACCGTTTCGGCCGCACCCGGCGCAGCGCGACGTTCAATCTGCAACGAAACCTTGGCGTGACCCCCATGAGGTTGCTCGCCGGCGCGGGACTCGTCCGCACCTCCGTCCTCCCAGTTCCCGAGAACGACGGCGCGACGTTGTACGAGATGGAGGTCAGCTCGACGGACCAGACACTCTGGTCGAACTACGTCCGTGCCGGCCTCATTTGGGACTCACGGGACCGGGAGACCGGACCTCGCAGCGGCACGTGGACCGAGCTGATCGTGCAACGCGTAGACGGCGTCTTGGGCGCGGACGCGAGCTATACGCGGTGGACGTTTACGGATCGCCGCTATTTCTCCCTCGGCGAGCGAGTCGTTTTTGCGCACCGTTACCTGTTGCAGAGCGTGGGTGATGGAGCGCCCGTTCACGATCTCTTTCAGGTGCAGGCCTCGTTCAGGCAGCAGGAGGGGCTCGGCGGCGCCAAGACCGTCCGAGGAATCTTCAAGAACCGGTTCGTGGGGCGGAGCATGCTCGTTTGGAACGCCGAACTGCGCTGGCGGGTCGCGGACTTCCGTTTTCTCGGCAAGCCGTTTCACATGGTACTCTCGGCGTTCGTCGATCAGGGCCGCGTGTGGGATGGAAACCTGCAACTCGACGAGTTGCTGACCGACCTCCATCGCGGCTTCGGTGGCGGTGTACGCTTCGGCATGGGAGAGAACTTCATCGTGGCGGTCGACATGGGTCGGTCCGAGGAAGCCGGAATGCCGTTGTACATCGGACTCGGGTATCTGTACTGATGGCGGCCGGAGGGCAGGTCACGGCGGAGACGCGCCGAAGGTAGGCTTTTGGCGAACGGTGCTCACCAAACCGGTCTTGTCGTGGGCGCTCTACGACCTGGCGAACACGATCTTCTCGATGAATATCGTGTCACTGTACCTGGCGCTCTGGGTCATCGACATGGGGGGCACCGACGCGACGTGGGGCTACGTCAACAGCGCGGCGATGGTGCTCGTATTCGTGAGCGCTCCGGTCCTCGGCGCGCTCTCCGACCAGTCGGGCCGCCGCCTGCCGTTCCTTCTGGTGTGCACGATCGCGTGCGTCGTGTGCACCGCCGCCCTGGGCCTCGGAGGACTTTGGGTCACACTCGGAGTCTTCGTCGTCGCCAACTACTTCTTCCAGGCGAGCCTGATCTTCTACGATGCGACTCTGTCGGTCGTGAGCACCCCGAGGACGCGGGGCGTCGTCTGAGGCTTCGGGATCGGCATCGGATACCTGGGCTCGTTCATCGGGGTGCTCACCGGGTTGCTGCTTCTGGACCGGATCGGGTACGTGGGTGTCTTCCGGCTGACCGCGCTTCTCTTCCTATTCTTCGCCATCCCCATCTTTCTGCCTCCCGCCTCGTAGTATTTTAGCAGCCAGGAGGTCGTCTTGCTTAAGAAGACCATGCCACGTGTGTTGTTCAGTCGTTGCTTCAATGTGACCTTGTTCAATTGCTTCGTCTGTCAGTTCCTCAAGCAGCACTCCAAAGAGAAGCAGGTCTGCCCATCTTCCCTTATATAAGAGAGCTTCCTTTCTCCGCCCTTCGATACGATAGCCTATCTTATGCAGGCGGTGAAGTGCTGAGTAAGCAAAGATCGGAACAGCCATGTCCATACGGTGAAGACCGAACTCTACCATGATAAGACGCTGAGCAGTCAGGAGTACACGATGTCGGCCTGC
>JADFLD010000241.1 GCA_022564535.1 Gemmatimonadota bacterium | reverse complement strand
ACGTATCCCTGCGCTTGTAGCCACGAACGCGGCAGGCACAAATCGCGGTATCGCCCGTACCTATTGAGATATCGCCTCTGTCAGTCCTCGGAACTTCCGCCTAGTGTCTCCCTTCGAGACGCTTCCGTGTACACCTGACGTTTCCTGGCGCTACGGTCGCCTGCATCGGTACCTGAGGGAGAACGGCCTGCTGCTCGACGCGAACGACCTCTGGATCGCCGCGACCGCATCGGTCTTCGGAATGCCCTTGGTCACGCGCAACGAACGGCACTTCTCACGGGTGCCGGATCTCAACGTCCTCGGTTATCGGTGACCCTACACCGCGCAGCACGACAGCTTGGCGACGTCTTTCTCGAAGGTGAGCGCCGCGAGCTTGATGCCCTCACCCAGCGTGAGATACGGATGGAGCGTCGACGTGAGGTCGTCTATGGTCAGTCCGAAGCGGATCGCCAGTGCAGGCTCCATGATCATGTCGCCGGCTTCCGCGGCGACGATATGGGCACCGATGATCTGTCGCGTAGCGGCGTCCGCGACGAGCTTCACGAAGCCGCGCGTGTCGCGAGCGGCGAGCGCCCTCGGGACGTGCTCCAGGGGGAGCATGGAGACCAGCGGCTCGATTCCTGCTGCCCTGGCTGACGCTTCGGTCTGTCCCACCGACGCGACCGCGGGATCCGTGAACGTCACCACGGGAACCACTGAAAGATCGAGCGATTCGTGCGCCCCGAGCGCGTTCGCGGCCGCCACGCTCCCGGCTCTGGCGGCCACGTACACGTGCATCGGACCGCCGGTAACGTCTCCGGCGGCGAACACTCTCGGATTCGCGGTGCGGAGCTGGTCATCGACGATGATTTCGCGGACGGGTCCCAACTCGACCCCCGCCGCCTCGAGTCCGATACCGCGCGTATTCGCCCGACGGCCGGACGCTACCAGAATTTCCTGGACGTCGATCTCCGCCGCCGTCCCGTCCCCGAAGGACACCCGGAGTCGCCGACCGGCGTCGGTCGTGTCGACCGACTCGAGCGTGACATCCGTATACACTTCGATGCCCTCGTCGCGGAGATGCCGAGTCAATTCCGTGCTCACGTCCGGGTCTTCTCTCGAAACCACGCGCGAACGCGCGAGCACCGTCACCCGTACGCCCAGGCGCGCGTACGCCTGAGCCAGTTCGATGCCCACGGAGCCGGCACCGAGAACGGCGAGTGAGTCGGGCAGCGCGTCCACGTCGAGGAGCGCGGTGCTGTCGAGATAGGACTCGGCGAGGCCGGGAACCTCGGGAATCCAGGGCGAAGAGCCCGTCGTGATGACCACGCGGTCCACGGGAATCGGCGCCCCGTCCTCCAGCTGGAGTCCGCCGTCCGAATCCAGAACGCCACGGCCCCTCATCAGCGTGATCTCCGGGAAAGCGGCGAGCACGTCCTCGTACTTCGCCTTTCGGAGCGCGGAAACCAGATCGTCCTTTCCGGCGCGTACGGCGTCCCAGTCTACGCTCGCCTCCTGCCGGGCGATCCCGTCGAAGCTGTGATGCGACTGCCGGTGTCGGGCTTCCGCTGCGCGGATGAGTGTCTTGGACGGCACGCATCCGACGTTCACGCACGTCCCACCAAGCGTGCCGTCCTGCACCATGACGACACGAGCGCCGAGCTCGACGGCGCGGATCGCTGCGGCGAATCCCGCGGACCCGCCACCGAGCACCGCCAACCCGAACGTCATTTGCCCTCGGGCGTCATGACTTCGCGCACGGTGCCACTGTACCCCGTCATGCGGTCCAGCTCGGCGACGATTTCCTCGGCCGACGTAACCGTTGCGTCGAACGTCACGAAACCTTCAGACCTCTCGAACGAGAAGCTGGCCTCCCGCACGCCCTCCAGTCGTTCCACGGCCACACGGGCCGCTGTGGCACAACCGTCTCAGGTCATGCCGGTGACGTCGAGCGCCACCGTGCGGAAGTCGCCTTGCGCGACGGACATGCCTTGCGGCATTTCGCCACGCTCCATGGCGCCGCGGTCCATATCCATCGTGTCGTGACCCGGAATCTGGAGCAGGATTCCGCCCCCGATCACCAGGGCCACCGCCGACCATTGTTTCCAACCCATCGTGATGCCTCCGCTAGGGAACCTCTGAACAAGTAGGGCGCGCCGCGTTGCGACGCCACAGCTCCAGGCCCTAGGCGGAGCGTCGACGCCATAGCCGTCGCTACGGCTAGACGGTCCAACGACGGGGAACCCGCGCGGAGGCGTGGGTCGGGGCTGTGGCGTCGCAACCCACGACCCGTAATATATTGTCAGACAGGATGTTGGGCGCAGGGGGGTCGCGGCCCAGGAGGTCGTCTCTCCTCCTCGCCGTAGCTACGGCTACGACTCGTCGTCGTTCCTACTCCAGGTCTCGCGAGACCCCTGCGCGCGGCGCACCCTACTTGTTCAGAGGTTCCCTAGAGGACCAGCGATTGCCAGTTCGGGAACGTCGCGAGCGCGACCGCTATACCCGTCGCGATCCAGAGCATGACCTGCATCCGGCGTCTGACCTTCGGATCCGCGCACGGCTTGCCAGGGACGCACGCGGCCCGTTCCTCACGGTCGAGGAGCGCGAAGCCCAGGACCAGAAACGCCGCGGTGGCGAACAGGAAATACGGTCGGTAGGGCTCGAAGGCCGAAAGCCCCGCCCCGGATACGCCGAGGCTCACCGCGACCACGGGCCCGGCGCAGCAGAGCGCCGATCCCGCGGCGGCGAAGACGCCACCGACCCCAGGCAGGGCCGCCTTCATCGAATCCTTCAAGCCGTTTCTCCCGATTCTCTTGGACGAAGGCTGAGCACCTCCATCGACCCCTACACCACAAGCTAGTCCCTGTACCGTGGTACGGGGTCAAGGCGTGACAGCACGGCGCTCCTCGAACTCTTCGAGAATCGGGCAGTCGCTCGTCGGCTCGCGCGCTTGGCACGCTTTCACGAGGCTTTCGAGCGCCACCTCGATGCGGCGGAGCTCCTCGATCTTGCCGGAAACCTGCGCCAGCTTGTCACGAGTCTGGCCCTCGACGGTGGCGCACGCGGCGACTTCGTCGACGCGGAGAGCCAGCAGGTCCCCGATCTCACGGAGCGAGAAGCCGAGATTTTGAGCCCGCCGAATGAAGCGCAGGCGCCCCACAGCGTCGGCCGGAAATTGGCGGTAACCCGAGCGGGAGCGAGGAGGCGCCGGCAGCAGGCCCTTTCGCTCATAGAACCGGACGGTCTCGACGCCCACCCCGGCGGCATGCGCCAGCTGGCCGATGGTCAACGCAGGTCTCTCGATCATGGGATGAGAGTAACTCCGTAGTGGGGTACGGGGTCAAACTCGGGACGCGGGAGGAGGGGCTGCTACCTCTCTTCGACCACTCGCATCACCTGGATCCGGTTGGGCGTCATGTCGTCGTCGTCCATTTCGACCCGGCCTTCCAGCACGACCTCGGAGCCGGCGGCCGCAGAGAGTCGCGTCTGGACGTCCGCGTCCGCCGCGACGATGTACGACGCTCCCGAGCCCGGTACGACTGCTACCAGCGCTCCGTTTCGGTGCTCCATCCTCGCGGATACCGTGAGCGTCGCCTCCTGGGGCGAGAATCCTTGGTTCCGGATCGTTCTGCGAAGCTCGGCGATCGTCACCCCGGTTTGAGGTGCGAACCGGACGCGAACCCGGCCTTCGTTCAAACTGACCTCCGCGCTTTCGACGCCGTCGAGCTTCTCTACGGCCACGCGCACGGCGTGGGCGCATACGCTTCAGTCCATGCCGAAAATCGATTGGTCGACCGTGCGCAACTGAGCCTGGGCCGTGCCCGCGAGCAGGGCCACGGCGGCGAGTGCGGGTAGAGTGGATCTGAGCATGTTCGATCTCTTTGTTGGTGCTTGTCAGAACCAGAAGGTGGCGTTCAATGCGAGCCGAATGCCATCGTCGGGCTGAGTCCCGTTCTGTGATTGAAATAGGGGGAACGCTGGGCCCCCCGCCAGTCCCCAGGAGCCGTACAACCCTAGGAGCGTGAAAGCGGCGTAGAGTTGCCGGCTACCGCTGTCCGGTTGCTCGACGCCCAGGACGGTGTCGGATCCCACGCGTTCGGCCACGACTTCGATGAAACCTCTCCAGTCGGGGTGCGGGTAGTCTCGGCGAAACGACCGCGGGCGGTACCCGACCACAAGACTGCCCATGGCCCCGTCGCCCGATCTGTGGTCGTCAGGTCCAGTGGCGAGCGAACGCCGATACGCGCCACCGATCCAGAGGTAGGTGGACCGTGACGCGTACCCGGTAACGATCGAGCCGGAAAACGTGGGTGCG
>JADFLD010000240.1 GCA_022564535.1 Gemmatimonadota bacterium | reverse complement strand
TTGTCCATGTCACCGAGGTTCTTGGCGGCTGCCTCCTTGCGCAGGAGGTCCGCGAGACCCGCCATCGCCTCGGGCGTCGTACCGATGCCTTCGTGACGCGAGAACCCGTCGGACCCGATCACCCGCAGCTCGTCGCCGCGCCTTCGAACAATCAGATGGCCGAAAGAGTTCTCCTGATCTACGAGGCGGACGGAGGAGGCTTGCTCGAGCGCGGCTCTGAGTGCGTCCGCCAGGCGGCTTTCGATTGATGCCACGTTCACCAGGAGCGGGCTGTTGCCGTAGACGTGTGCCGTCAAACGGGCGCGGTCGCCTTCGGAGACCGAACCGGAGACGACATCGACCACCGTGGTGCGTTGACCCACGGTCGACACGACCAACCGCGCACCCGACTCGGTCTCGAACACCGATCCTGGGGTGATGCCGAGGGCCAGACCCGCTCCCAGCTCGGCTGTTCTGCCCGACGTAGAGACGACGGGGAGCGCCATGTCGACTCGGCCGGTAGTGCCTCCATCGATGAAGAAGAGAGGTGAGTCCTTGAGCGAGACGTCCGTGGAGATGTATGGGTCCTGCTGGAACCGATTTCGCTTCAGCGTCTGGTATACGCTCTCGAAGACCTCTTGGTAGGTCACATCGTCGGGGGCCTTCCAAAGCTGTTGCACGAGGAACGTGGTGAACGCCCCCCCGTGAAAAGCCTCGCGTCCGTCCGTGGCGGGGAAGTACGCGTCGACCGCGACCTGGGACGGCTGCGCCGCGGAGAGTTCGAGAACCCGAGTCTGCTGCGGGTCGAACCCCGTGGCGTCTTCCTGTTGGCCAGGCAGAGCCCGCCGCGTAACGCCTGCGGGTCGCTCGATATCGTTTATGTCCCGGGCCAGCAGGCGGCCTCGACTGAACGGCGTCACG
The DNA here is from genome assembly GCA_022564535.1 of Gemmatimonadota bacterium. The sequence continues at coordinate 3,402 of JADFLD010000240.1, read as the reverse complement.
TCTCGTGTCCCGGTACCCGAATTGCAGTTGTCCAGGATGACCACGACGTTGCCGGTCGGAAGCATGCCCAGCCACTCATTGAACTCGTCGTCACTGATGTCGAACTCGGTGCTCGTCGCAAGAACGTCGGCCGGGGCCAGCGTCTCGTCGAGCCCGTCGTCTTCGTCGCCGTTCTCGTCCCACATCTGTGAGCCATGGCCGGCGAAGAAGATCACGACGTTGTCACCCGGGCGGGCGTTCTGCACGAGCCAGCCTGTGATCCCCTCCTCGATCGCGGCTTTCGTCGCGTCGTGGTTCAAGAGCATCTGGATATTTTCTTCAGGGAACCCCCGCGCCATGACGAGCACGTCCCGCATGCCCCACGCATCGTGCTCCGCTCCGGGGAGGTCGCCTCCCTCCACGTCATCGAAGTTGATGTAGTCGCTGATGCCCACGATTAACGCCCAGCGGGTCGACGCCGTGCGTTCCTGGGGCCCGAACGCGAGGAGGGGCAGAATGGTCGCCATCGTCACGAGATAGGCAAACCGTCGATTGATGAACCGTCTCATGATGTAGCGTCTCACTTCTGCCTCTCTATCTCATAATCCACGCCTTCCGTCGCCGCCCCCACCTGGAGGCCACTCCCGCCGCGGCTGGCCTCCTCCTGCATTCTCTCGACGATGATGTCCAACTCGTCGTCTGTCCGCGTCGGATCGTGGTGCGAGAACAACAACCGCTTCACTCCGCCATCCCTCGCGAGGCGGAGGGTTTGTTCGAACGTCGAATGTCCCCACCCGATCCGCTTGGGATACTCTTCCTCTGTATACATCGAATCGTGGATGAGAAGGTCCGCATCGCCCACGAAGTCTACGATGCGGGCTTCGAACCCGGGATCGACGTCGTACATGTCTCCGTCGAGCTCGTTGTCCGGGATGAAGCAGATCACATGGCCGTCGATCCTTATCCGATACCCGATCACGAAGGACGGATGGCGGACGCGCATTACGTCCAGCGAGAGGTTGCCCAGCTCGTAGCTTCCCTCGTTGAGGTGTTCGAACTCCATGGACGCGGCGACGACCCGGAATGGGACGGGGAAATAGATCGGGCCCATTTGGCCGGCGAACAGATTCTGGACGTCGATGTCCTTCTGCTTTGGGCCGATGACCCTGATCGTGTCTTCGGCATCGTACAAGGGCATGAAGAACGGAAAGCCCTGGATGTGATCCCAGTGGAAGTGCGTCAGGAAGATATGAACGGCGTTCGGGCCATTCTCGACCAAGTCCATGCCCAGAGGACGAATCCCCGAGCCGGCGTCGAAGATGATGCGCTCGTCTGTACCCGCCACCTCGAGACACGTCGTATTCCCACCGTACCGGACGGTGTCGGGGCCCGGAGAGGGGATCGACCCTCGCGTCCCCCAGCAGCGGACGGAGACGTTTGAGGTTGCGGCGTCTTCCGAAGCCGCCGACCGGGCGTCGGATGCGGAGTGCAAGTGTGATGCTCCGAAGATGAGGGGTGGGACTCGAGCGTCGCGTTAAGATCCAATGTACATGGGATCCGGGTCTGGTCGCGAGAACTTTCCGAACCCATGGCCGCGGCCCCCGGAGATCGTACCCGGGCGAATCTCGCGGCGCGATGGGCCAATCCCTAACATTACAGCCCCGTCTGTCCTTCACGAATCTCGGTGTCAAATGGATCGCCTACCCGGTACCGAAGCCACGAGCGGGTCTCCCGTTACACTGACGCGCGAGCAGGTAAGCGTCAGGTTGCGTGAGGTGGCGCTGTTTCAGGGCCTCGGGGAGAACGACTTGGATGAGATCCTCAAGATCTCAGAGGCGATTCGGATCGACAGTGGTGAGTACGTCTTCGACGAGGGTGAGCGGGGCGACCATTTCTTCATCATCGTCCACGGCAGAGTCGAGCTCCGCAAGGCGACGCGGGACGGGGTCCGCCGTTTGGCCGTGCTACGCGCCGGGCAAGCGTTCGGTGAGATGGCGCTCCTGAACCAGACCCCCCGATCCGCTTCCGCGTGCGCCCTCGAAGACACCTATCTGCTTTCGGTGTCGCGGGAGGCGTTCAGCAAACTGCTCGGTGGGGACACGCTTTCGGTCCGCCTGCTCAAGAATCTGTCCAAGGCGTTGTGGGCCACCTCGGTTCGTTTGGCGTCTCAGCAGGCGAGGACCTCCACCGACAACGACTCCGGGCACGAGACGCTCGCGGAGTTCAACCGCCTTCTCCGTGCCAGATTGTTGCCCAGGGTCACGCCGCGTGTAAGCGGGTATGACATCTCCGCGTCGACGCTCGCACCCCGACAGGGGTCCGGGTCCACGGGGTGGGACTGGTTCGTGCTCACCGACGGTCGACCGGCCTTCGCGATCATGAAGGCGGCACGCGGCGACATTTTCTCCGCCCAGCGCTTGGCCGCCGTGCGTATGCTGCTACGCGGCGCCGCGGGGGAGCCCCACGCCACTTTGGGGGCCTTGCTGACCAAGGTGAACAGGAACCTAAAGGCCGGCTGGATCGAGGGCCTGTCCGGGCCGGTCCTGGTTGGAGTCGTCGCCCTGGCCGACGGTGCCGCGGAGTGGGTCGAGGCTGGGCCGATCACGGGCGTCATCGTTCGGGGTCGAAGCACCGCCGAGGACCTCAGCGCTCATGCGCCGGCGCTCGGTGAAGAAGCGGAGCAGGTGTACGAATCGACGATGATCGTTCTGGGTCAGGGTGACCGAATCGTTGCCTTGACCGATACGCATGCGGAGGCCGTACGGACCGTGGCGTCGGTTCTCATCGACGAGGTGGACGGGCACGTGTCGAACTCTCGCGACGCCTTGGCCAAAGTGCTGAGCCACATCGAGTCGATGGCGACCGGGGGTGCCGACCCATCGGACGTCAGTGCGGCCGTCATCACGCGCCTTTCGTCTCGATAGAGCGCAGCGGAGTTATCTTCCCGCTCCCGGTGGGAAACATTTTCGATGAAGGCGACAGTTGAACACGAGGAATGACCGATGGCAGTGACTGAGAAGGAAGTCCGCAAAGCCCTCAAGGCCGTGAAGGATCCCGAGCTCGGCCTCGATTTGGTGGTGCTCGGGCTGATCTACGACATCGATATCGTCGAGGCCGACGTGAAGGCGACTATCTCTCTGACGTCGCCTTTCTGTCCCGTGGCCAGTCAAATCGTGGAGGACGTCAAGCAGGCCATTGAGGGTATGGAGGGGGTCGAGAGCGCAGAGGTCGAGCTGACCTTCGACCCCCCGTGGACCCCTGAGCGCATCAGCCCGCTCATCCGCGCCTCTCTGGGGCTTTGACTACATTCACGACACTCTTTCGCCTGACGTGGCGAACGTGTTACAACGCCGGGGTACGATGAGCCGATTCACCGACGAAGAGCTCAAGAAGAAGGTCCACGAAGGGTTCATGGTCGAGAGC
>JADFLD010000239.1 GCA_022564535.1 Gemmatimonadota bacterium | reverse complement strand
AGGAGAGGCTGCTCCGAGCCCAAGTGCGGGACAGGTCCTCTGCCTCGAGCATGGTGGTCTGCAGGTCATCGCCCCTCAGATACTCGACCTCGACCTCCTGCCCCGGCTCGAGCTCGCGGGCGATCGCGAGAAGTCGCTGTACCGGGAACGACTCGTCGAGGTCGAAATCGTCCTCGGCTTCCGCCCCGAGCGACTCGAAGAGTGACTGACCGTCAATCGCGGTAATGACGTCGCCGTCGCGAATCCCCGCGTCGTCTGCGGGTCCACCGTCGAGGACGTCGGTCACGTAGGCCCCTTGGGCGTCACGACGCACGCTCTGAGAAACATCGACGGATATGCCCAGCCGGGGTCGAGAGGACCTGAGACCGAAGGAAGTGAACAACGCTTCCATGTTGGGAGCCCGAAAACACGAGCAGTTCTCGATCTCGTTCCCGTCCGTGTCGACACAACGACACGCATCGCGGTCACTCTGTGCGGCCGCGGGAGAGGCAGCGATCACCAAGGCCACCGCGGCGATGCCCACGCCCTGCGCCACCCATTTCAGCCAGCCCACGTTCATCTTCATCCCTCCGAAAGTGTTGATCTCTCGTATCCTCACGATACGATGCGGAGGAGGGTCGCGTGGGTTGCCGGAGACACCGCGTTCCAGTAGCTACCGACGAAGTGCTAGAGTGGAATGTTGCCGTGTTTCCGAGGCGGATTCTCGTCGCGTTTGTTGCGGAGCATGTCCAAGGCGGAGATGAGCCTGGGCCGCGTGTCACGGGGGTCGATGACATCGTCCACGTAGCCCCGCGCCGCGGCAACGTACGGATGCGCGAACATGTCGCGGTACTCCTCGACCCGCTCGTCCGTGAGGGCCTGCGGGTCGTCGGACTCCGCGATCTCTCTTCGGAACAGCACCTCCACGGCTCCCTTCGGGCCCATGACCGCGATCTCGGCTTGGGGCCAGGCCAGATTGATGTCGCCCCTGATGTGCTTGGAGTTCATGACGTCGTAGGCGCCGCCGTAGGCCTTGCGCGTGATCAGGGTCAACTTCGGGACCGTCGCCTCCGCAAATGCGTAGAGCAACTTCGCTCCATGCCGAATGATACCGCCGTGTTCCTGGGCAACGCCGGGGAGGAGGCCGGGAACGTCCACAAAGACTACCAGCGCGATGTTGAACGCGTCGCAGAACCGCACGAACCGGGACGCCTTCACGGAGGAGTCGATGTCGAGGACGCCGGCGAGAACAGACGGCTGATTCGCCACGATACCGATCGCGTGCCCGCCTAGATGGGCGAAGCCGACCAGGATGTTTTGCGCGAAGCGCTCGTGCACTTCGTAGAAATCCCCCTCGTCTACGACGTGCCTGATCACGTCACGCATATCGTAGGGCTGATTGGGGTTATCAGGAACTACTTCTAGCAGTTTCTCATCCCTGCGGTCGTGCGGATCGGACGTCGCCGCCTCGGGAGACATATCCCGGTTGTTCTGGGGGATGAAGCGGAATAGATCCCTGACGAGGGCCAGGCACTCCGGTTCGGAGTCGCTCGCGAAATGGGCCACGCCGGACTTCGAGGCATGGACATCCGCTCCGCCGAGGCCCTCCATGTCGATGTCCTCGTGCGTCACCGTCTTCACCACCTGCGGGCCCGTGACGAACATGAAGCTCGTGCCCCGCACCATGTAGACGAAGTCGGTGATCGCGGGAGAGTACACCGCCCCTCCGGCGCATGGGCCGAGGATGACGCTGATCTGCGGTATCACGCCTGAAGCGAGCGTGTTGCGAAGGAAAATGTCGGCATAGCCGCCGAGACTGACGACACCCTCTTGGATTCGCGCACCGCCCGAGTCGTTCAATCCGATGATCGGAGCTCCGTTCTTCATGGCCAGGTCTTGCAGCTTCACGATCTTCTCGGCATGTGCACCCGACAGCGAACCGCCAAAGACCGTGAAGTCCTGACTGAACGCGTAGACCAGGCGCCCGTGGATCGCCCCATAGCCGGTGACCACGCCATCACCGAGAATCTTGTTGTCGGCGAGGCCGAAATCGGACGAGCGGTGGGTTACGAAGCGATCGAGCTCGACGAACGAGCCGTCGTCCAGGAGCAGATCCAACCGCTCACGGGCGGACAACTTGCCACGTTCGTGCTGGCGTTTGATCCGCTCGGCGCCGCCACCCTCTTCCGCCTCGCGACCGAGTTCTTCCAGCCTCTTGAGCTTTTCGTGAATCGACATCTAGTCCCGTCCTAGAAGGTTCGGCAAGCACCGAGGTCGCCGAGGCGCCAACGCGGTCGACCGTACCTCTTCTTCAACGGCTTCTAGCGCCCCCGGATAGGTACTGGGCGCCGTTCGTCGATCCTCACGACCTCGGTCTTGCGGACGATGCGACCCTCGAGGACGGAGAATAGCCCTGTGGCGCCCCGAATGTCGACCAACCCATCGAAGGAGAGACGAACATCCTCGGGCCGTAGCCTTCCTGGGCGGAGCGCCTCGAGCAGAAGGAGCGTCGCGTCGTAGCCCACGGCCGCCGTCTTCCCCACCAGACTCCTGTGGAAGTACTCCTCGTACGCTTGTTGAAACCGTAGCTGCCCGTCCGATCCGGCCCCCGTGCCGGCCGGTGCCGTAGCGACGACGCCGGTCGTAAGCCTCGGAGGGACATCGATCAGTGTCTGCGGATCGGTCCATCCCGACGTGCCGAGGATCTCGATCGCGAGCGTGTCGAGACCGAAGTGGACCACCTGGGGCGCCACGAACTTCACGTCCTCCGGAGGAATCGGGAGAAAGAGCGCTACGGGCTCCAGCAGCTCTACGTGGAGCGTTTCGTCTGCCGTGAGCCCCAACGCCGTGATCTCGGCCTTCCGCAGCAAATCGCGCGCGGCCAGGATCTGGCGTTCGAAGAACGTCGCCCCCGCCTCGTAGGTAAATCGACCGACAACCGGTATCCCGAGAGCGCGGGCCTCCGCCTCGAATGCATCCGCCTCGGCCGCCGCGTCGGGCGTCCTGGGATAGATGATGGCGACACGCTGAAACGCCCTGGATGCAGCGTACCGGGCGATGGACGCTGCAGCCGCGGGATCGGGTCCTTCGAGCGAGTACACCCCCTCTCCGGCACGATCAGCGCTTCTGGCGGTCGGGGAGACGAGCGGCACGCCGATCTCGCGAGCCTGCCCGGCGGCGACGAGAACGTCGTCCTGAAGAAACCCGACGACCCCGGCCACGCCCTCGAGCTCCAGCTCTTCCACCCACTGGGCGCTAAGAACCGGGTCGCCTTCATCGTCCCGCACGAGGAGCGTCACGGTGAATCCCTCTCCGAGCACCGTGGCAACGGCCACCTCGATGCCCTCCACTACCGAAGCAGCAAAGCCTGCCAGTGCGGGCGATCCCCCGATAGGAAGCACGACGCCGATTTGGAACGTCGTCGCCCGTCCCCTGCCCTCGGGGAACTCGCCCCGAAGAACGCCTTCCGCCACGGCGAGTTCCGATCCCCGGGCGCCGCCATCGATCGCGCGCTGGGCGTACACTTCAGCGGGCTCGCGACGACCCGCCTCTAGCAGATTGACCGCGAGCATGGCGTCTACGACCGGCATCAAAGGACCGGCTGACTCCACACCCACCGCAATGCGCTCCACTTCCTCGAGCGCGAGGGAGTTCACGGCCTCCCGAACGAACGCCGATGCGATCCGAATCTCGGCGTCCGAGGCTCCGGAATCGATGCGTAGAAGACGATCGAGCCGAAGCGCCGCGTCTCCGGAAACCGCTTCGGCCTGTAGGAGTCTCATCTCTGCACCCCGACGGTCGCCAGGCAGCAGAAGGTCCAAATAGCGTCCGGCGGCCTCGTCCGAACGCTCCATCGCGCCGACCTCGAACTCGGCACGCGCCGAGAGCCTGAGCGCCTCGCCGGAGACGTCGGAAGCGGGGAAGCGGTTCAGCAGATCCGCCGTGCTCCTGAGGGTCTCGAGGTAGCGCCTCGACTCGAATGACCGCTGGGCCGCGTACCATAGCCGAGCGGCCTGTGACCGTTCGGCACGCGAAATCCGCCCCGGCCGCACGATCACTGCAGGCGGCCCCACGTCCGTCCCCGGGGATGAGCGCACTCCGCCCACCGACTGGCAGCCTGCGAGCGCGAGCGCGACAAATAGGAAACGCCCGGACGCGATACGCGCCCGGGCGGCTCCCAACCAACCCCTCATCGAAACCGCTTGAAGCGAGGTGTAGTCGACATCGAGGCCCTAGTCCTTCTTCTCGGCCTCAGCAGCGGGCTCTTCGGCCTCGGCAACGGGCTCCTCAGCCTCGGCTTCGGGCGCCACTTCAGCCTCGTCATC
>JADFLD010000238.1 GCA_022564535.1 Gemmatimonadota bacterium | reverse complement strand
CTACGTTCGCGGGATTGGCGACAAGTTCGAGTGGCAACAGGTGCTCGCGACGCTCGAGTCCGAGACGGAGCGCCCGCGGGCGATCTCCGACCGATGAGGCCGCACGCGATGGACGCCGGGCTTCGCGCCGCAGGGCGGGCGGGGCTTCGTGGATTGCTTCTGCTTGCGGTAGGCGGCGGCTCCGCGGCTGCGCAGAGCGCCACTCCCTCCTTTCTCGAGGAGTTCGAGTTGCAGTTCGAGGCGTCGGCCAGGAAGCTCGTGGCGTTGGCCGAGGCCATGCCCGAGTCTACGTATGCGTGGAGTCCCGGTGAGGGGGTCTCGACGGTGGCACGCGTGTACATGCACATCGCCCGGTACAACTACATGTATCCGGAGCAGAACATGGGCCTGACGCCCCCGGTGTCCGCGTCGGAGTACCGACGCTGGGAAGACGAGGTCACGGACAAGGCTGCGGTTGTGGAGATTCTGTCGGCGTCCATGCAGTACGTGCGGAGCGTCGTCGAGGATGCGCGCCCTGGCCAGCTAGACGACGCTACGACGTTGTACGGACGCAGGGTGGGTGAGTGGGCGGTTCTGTTTCAGTTGATCACGCACATGAACGAACATCTGGGGCAGTCGATTGCGTATGCACGGTCGAACGGAGTGGTACCGCCGTGGTCTCGCTGATTCGCCGCGTGAAGGCGCCGAGCCACCTGGGCCTTCTGGCTGCCCTGGGCGCCATCGCCGCGTGCGGGGTCGATACGACGGATGACGCGTCGTCGGCGATTCATGGGGAAGACGTCGAGCGCACCGCGCTGATCGAACTTTGGTCCGAGGGCGTTCCGGCCTTCGGAATCTTCGTGCCGAACGAGCGAGAGGGTGGTGCTCGCGGGCCCGATGGAGAGCGCCTTCCTGCGCTGTATTCGAGCGCAGGGGGGGAGCGAATGGCGCAGAATCCCCTCCTGGACTACGTCTTTCTCAACCTCGAAGGCCGCTACGACGTGGAGGCGATCTCTCAGATTGCGCAGGGCCTCGCGAGCCCGACCGCGGTGAGCAGGAAGACGCTGCTGGTCCGGATCCCGCCGATCTCCGCCGACGGTGCGGACGTAGCGCGAGCTCGGGTCGCCGAGGCTCTCGCGGCGGGGGCCGACGGCATCGTGCTCCCACACGTGAGGAGCCCGCAGGAGGCGCGCATGGCCGTCACCTTCTTCGAGGACATTGGCGCGGACGTGTGGTCTCCGACCAACCCCGACGGCACGATCTTGGCCATGCTCATGATCGAGGACGCCGGCGCGCTCGCTGCCACACAGGGAATCGCCGACACGCCCGGGTACAGTGTTCTCGCGTGCGGCATTGGGAGCCTCAGCGAGGCGCTCGGTGACCGTGCAGCGGGTGAGGCCGGTAACATGGAAGTGCTCGCACACGCGCTGCGGGTCAATCTCCCGGACATGATCACCGCCGATGCCGAAGACGTGGCGCGTCGGATCGAAGAGGGATTTCTCGGTCTGCTCATGAGCGGGCGCGACGCGGACGCGGACATCGAGGTGGGCCGGAAGGCGGCCGGTCGTTGACCCGTCGGGGTCGGGAGGCTGTGGCGCCCTTCAGCCCGCGGCCGCGACTCCCGCAACGAGTGCCTCGACCAATCTGGGAACCGCCGACTCCGGAGTCGAGCACATCGCGACCCGTACCGCCCCGGGGATCGGAGTAACATACACACCGAGGTCTCTCATGGCCGCGGCCGACACCTCCTCGTCTCTCGTGAAGACCGCTACGAAGAAGCCGGAGTCGAAGCGAGGCGTTCGCAGGCCGGCCGAGGCAGCTTGGTGATTGAAGGCGTCGATTCGCTCCTGCAGAAGCACCAAGAGCTCTGCTCGCTCTTCGTCCGTCCGCTCGATCAACTCGGGGTCTGTGAGAAGTTCACCGACAGCTAGCTGTCCGAGGTGATTGCAGTTGGACCAGGTGGAGCGGCACGAAAACCCGAGGGCGTTCTCGATTTGATCACGTTCTGTGGCGTCGCGGTGGAGGGCCACGAGCGCTCCCACGCGGGCTCCGTACTGCGCGAAGCTCTTCGAAGCGGTCCAGGCCACGAGCACGGTCGCTGCCTCGAGAAGGCTCGGAACCGCGTCGACCCAGGTCCTGCGCGCCTCACCTCCGAAGGCCATGTACGCGGCGTCGATCAGGACGGTCACCGGACCGCGGGCGCCGGCTCGTTGCACGCCCTCGGCGACCCGCTGCCACTCGTCCGGACTCAGCGTGTATCCCGTCGGGTTGTGGCACGGAAAGTTGAGCACCAGGAGCGCTCGCCCCTGGGTAGCGAGGTGATGATCGAGAGTCTCCGTCAGCGCATCGACGTTGAACGCACCGTCGTCCTGGAACATGGAGAACGTGTCGATTTCTCGACGTGTGTGCATGGATATCTGCGTATACGGACCCCAGAAGTAGCTGGGGGTGAGCATCTTCTGGCCCGGTTCGAGGAAGTTGACAACCGCCTCGAACACCGCGCCCGTGCCGCCGGGGGTCGCGACCGCGACCGCCTGATCCGCGAGCGGCCCGTCGCCGAACATGTCACGGATCACCGCTTCCCTGTATGTCGCGATGCCGGCGATCGGAGCGTACCCCGCCGCTCGGCTGTCCTGGAAACGGCCCAGCGTCTCGATGACCGTGGGCATCGTGCAGAGGTGCCCCTCGTCCGTCATGAGCGCCCCGAGTGTCGCGTTCAGGATGGACTCGCCGGCCGTCGCCCGCCGGCTTGCCTCGGCGTTGAGTTGAAAGATCGGATCGTTGCCGGCTCGGTCGCGCGCGGCGGGGATCACAGAACTGAACGGGGGGGTCAACGGCGTGCCTCGGGAAGTTCACCGTTGATTTCGGCATAGACCTGCTGGATGGAACGGGCGCCCTGGCTCGAGCGGAGGGTCCAATTTTCGAGATCTCCGAAGACGGCTAGCTCCTTCGCCTCGTCCAGCCCGTATCCGGCCTCGTGGAGACGCCGAGCCTCCGCGATCACGGTCCGGAGCGCATCCTGGTACGTCTCGAGTTCCTCCTCGAGAATCGATGGCGGGTCCACGAAGCCGTGTCCCGGCACGTAGACGTCGACGTCCATCGCCTGCGCGGCCTCGATCATCTCGACCCACTCGGAGGGGAATGCGGTGCGCATCGCCGGGAAGACACGGTGGAGGTACGCTTCGCTCATGAACATGATCTTCTCTTTCGGCAGATAGACCACGAGGTCTCCACCCGTGTGCGCGCGACCGAGAAAGAGAACGTGGATCTCCGTGTCGCCCATCTGGATGACCTTGGAATCCGAGACCAGCTCGGTGGCGAGCCTGACCGGAGGCGCGCCTTCCCTCCGATTCGCCGCCGACCTCTCGAGCGCCGCCGCAGAGTTGGGATGCGCCAGGAACACCACGTCCTCTGGAAAAGCGGAGTTGCCCGCCGTGTGGTCTCCGTGATCCGAGGCGACCACGACGGTGCGGATCGGCTCGTCCGTGATCGCTGAGATGTGCTCCAAGAGGCGTGTGGTCTCTTCGACGCTGCCCTGTCCGTCGGCTACGAGGACGCCATCACTCGTCACCACGAAGAGGCTGACCGTGGTGAACTTCTCTTCGCCCGCTGAGCGAAGCTGCTCGTAGGAGAACACGCCCGGAGCCAACTCCTGGACACGTGGGAAGTCGGCGTCGTGGTAACCGCGTGCGTATGGGTCCGCGGTACGAATCAATGGCTCCGCCGGGGCGCTCTGCCCCTCGTCCCACCCACAAGCGCCGGCGATGGTCGAGAGAAGCAGGGCGAGGCACCCATACCGGTTTGCCATGTCAGGGGGCCTGATTCTGAGCCTTCCACACGTCGTAGCGGAGTCGAAGGGTGATGACCGGATTGCCGTTCTCGTGCGCCTCGATGTTCTCGTCGGTAACGTCGATGAACATGTAGTAGTCACCGTCGTTGAACGACGCTCCCTCGGGGTCGTCGGGGTCGGCCGCAAGGATGTATGCGACGTGGGCGTTCTTACCGTCACATGGCGCATCGGGAACGGGCTCGCTCTCGCACGTGCAGCGCTGATCGCCACCCGCGAAATCCGCGGCTTCCATGGCGGCCATGACCTTGTCGATGATGTCTCCCTCGGCATTTTCGAGCGCCGCCGCGGCGTTGGTCACCACCGCACTGGAAGCGAGGATATTGCCCTGGACCGAGTAGTAGATGTCCGTTCCCGGAACCCGACCCTGGACCGAGAGCGAGGCCGCGCTGTTTCCGCTGCCCGAGAATCCGATCGAGCGACCCTGCATGTCGACGATTCCGAACTGGCGCCGGTTGATGTCCGGGTCCGCGCGCAGCATGTCGAGAATCAGTCTCGGGTCGGTGCCTG
>JADFLD010000237.1 GCA_022564535.1 Gemmatimonadota bacterium | reverse complement strand
ATCTCCTCGCATGGGCCTTGGCCGCGCAGGGGCGCTTCGAAGAGGCGGCTGCTGCGCGGGCTCGGGGGCTCGAGCAAGGTCAGGCGTTTTTCTGGCAGCAGTACCTTTACGAGGCCTACGAGCACCGTGAGGCGGGGGATTCTGCCGCGGCGTTGCTGGCCGTCGATTCAGCGTGGGCCTGGGTGGCGACCGATATCGGCCGGGCGACGTTGGATTCGGTCAGAGTGGCTGAATTTGGTCTAGAATCCTTGTTCGAACCGCCGGATTCAGCGGCTCTTCGTCCAAGCAGATGACGCCGTTCCCTCCGACTTCACTCTCGCAAGACGCCTGAGAGTCGCAAAATCCCACGGCGGAAGGCCGTGTGCCTGTGTCCACCAGGCTGAGCGGTGTTCGTGTAAACTATTGTGCATAAACGACTAACGTTTCCGTCCGTCGAATTGGACCGCACCTTGCCAATGATATTGGCGTACCACCGTGTTTCACTCACACCTGGAGTACTTCGATGCGGGACAACAAGGGATTCACCCTGATTGAGCTGCTCATCGTGGTCGTTATCATCGGAATCCTGGCGGCGATCGCCATTCCGAAGTTCAGCGCCACGCGTGAGAAGGCGTACTTTGCGGCCATGAAGTCTGATATCAAAAACCTGGCGAGTCAGCAGGAGATCTACTACTCGGACGCGTATTCATATACGAACTCTACGACCGACCTCTCGTTCACGAACTCCTCTGGGGTCACCGTGGCCATCTCGGCTCCGTCGTCCGGTTGGTCCGCGTCGGCGATCCACGCCGCGCTCGGCAGCGCAGAGGGTTGCGCGATGTTCTACGGGACGGCCACTGCACCCACTGTGGGCACGGCCACGCCGAGTGCACCGGGTGAGCTAGCCTGCACCAGCTGACCGTGATGGACTAGGGCTCCCGCATCTCGATGCGGGTGTGATCGAAGCGGTAGGGTGGTCTGGGCTCTGCTCAGGCCACCCTACGTTTCTTCCGGTAGGGGATTCTCCAGGAGATGGGGGGGCGCGCATGAGGTCGAGCGACTCCGGCTTCACGCTGATCGAACTGCTGATCGTCGTCGTGATCATCGGCATTCTGGCCGCGATCGCGATCCCGAAGTTCTCTTTGATCCGCGAAAAGGCTTTCATGGCGGCGGCAAAGGCGGATCTGCGGAATCTGGCGAGCCAGCAAGAGGTGTACTACGACACGTACTACTCGTTCTCGACCGACCTCGCCCTAGTAGGCTTCGTGTCCTCGAGCGGAGTAAGCGTCAATGTAGGTGAGGCGAACGGTCTCGGGTGGTCTGCGACCTCGTCGCACGCAGGCCTGCCGAACGAGACGTGTTCGATCTATCATGGGAGTGCGACCCCGGTGACCCCGGCAACGGTGGAGAGCGTGGTCATGTGCAGCAGGTAGTCGGCTGAAGGCCTCTGCCCGGGCTCGGGTCTGCTTTCGCACGGGGGTCCGAGCGCCGTGTCTCCCTTGACGTGGGGCTCCCTGAGGGCTCGGCGACTTCTGGTACGGCTCGCCCTCGTCTTCGCCATGGTTCAGCTTCTGGCGGTCATCGGTGTCGTGTTCGCGCTGCCCGCCATGCGCTCCCTGACCGCTGGTCCGGTCCTGCTCATCGTCTTGGTCGGCCTGGATCTGGGTATTCTCGTCGTCTTCGCCGGCTGGATCATCCAGGGGTCGGTCTCGGTTCCCATCGAGCGCCTCTCGGCGGACGTACACCGCATCGCCGATGGCGACTATCACTACCGGATCGGCACGACGCACAGGATCGAGCTCCGCGAGATTCGAGAAAGCGTCAATCGACTCGCCGATCGTCTCATCGCCGATCAGGAGCTTTTGGCTGAGAACGTCCAGTCGCTGGAGGCAACGAACCGCGAGCTCCACCTCGTCCGCGACCAGGTCATTCGGTCCGCTCGGCTGGCGTCGGTGGGTACCCTCGCCGCGGGCATCGCGCACGAAGTCGGAAATCCGCTCGGAGCGATCATCGGATTCGCCGACGTGGCTCGCGCGCGCGTCGAGAAGTCGGGGGGCGACGTCGAGATTCTCGACGCGATTCGGGGTGAGGCCAAGCGTATCGATCGAATCGTGCGTGGACTCCTCGACTACGCCCGGCCGCCTGAGGAGGATGTGGGGCCAGCGTCCGCCAGTGAAGTCGTGGATCGCGTGCGCAAGCTCTTGGCGAGCCAGGGCAAGCTCGGCGGAGTCGAGGACGAATGGCTGATCGAGGTCGCCCAGGAGCATCAGATTCTCGAGCCGCATCGGCTGGAGCAGGTCATCGTCAACGTCCTTCTTAATGCCTTGCACGCGGTCCAAGACGTTGAATCTCCACACATCCGTGTTCGACTCTTCGACGAAGACGGGGAGGTCACCCGGCTGCCTGCTCGACGCGAGGACGATCCGCCCGGCATCAACTACATGCATCGACGTCGAGTCGCCCAGGAGGAGGGAGGACACGACGCCGTGTCGACCGCAGAGCGTCTGATCGCGATCGAGGTGTCGGACAACGGACCTGGCATCCCCGAGGACCTGCTCGAGCACGTGTTCGATCCGTTCTTCACGACAAAACAGCCGGGCGAGGGCACGGGGCTGGGGCTCGCCATCTGTGCCCGCCTCGTCGAGGGGATGGGGGGGCGCATCGATGCGTGCAGCCCACCCGACGGGGGGGCTCGTTTCGTGATTCGGCTCCCGATATGGTACGATACCTCTGAGGTATCCCTCGACCGAGCATCGGTAACCGACGTACTGGAGCTTCCGTGAAGATCCTCATCATCGATGATGACGCTGGACTGAGGAAGTCTCTGAGCCTCATCCTCGGCGACGCCGGATATGAGGTCGTGCAGGCCGAGGACGGCGAGCAAGGCCTCGCGACGGCGAAGGAGCAGGCGCCGGACCTGATCCTCTGCGACGTGCGGATGCCGAAACTCGGCGGACTGGAGTTCCTGGAGGCGTACCGGGAATGGGGAGGGGAAGCGCTCGTCCTCGTGATGACCGCCTACGGCGGGCTCGACCTCGCCATGGAGGCGATGAAGAAGGGCGCATACGACTATATCTCCAAGCCGTTCGGCTCTGACGATGTACTGCTGATCGTGCGAAAGGCCGAGGAGCGCGAGCAGCTCCGCGGCGAGGTCGCACGGCTCCGGCGCGAAGTTCGAGTGGACGCCCGTTTTGGAGGGATCGTCGTCGGTTCGCCGGCGATGCGAAAGGCGATGGAGATCGCTCAGAAGGTCGCACCTTATACGTCGTCCGTGATGATCACGGGGTCGACCGGGACGGGGAAGGAACTGGTGGCGCGTATGCTACACCGGGAGAGTATGCGCTCGGAGGCGGCTTTTATTGCGATCAACTGTGGTGGTGTTCCGGACCAGCTTCTTGAGTCCGAGTTCTTCGGCTTCATAAAAGGGGCGTTCACCGGTGCGGATCGCGACAAGGAAGGTCTCTTCGAAGCTGCGGACGGCGGGACGCTGTTTCTCGACGAAGTCGGAGAATTATCAGGGGCTCTTCAGGTGAAGCTGCTACGAGCGCTACAGGAGGGTGAAGTGCGCCGACTCGGAGCAACAGGGATGACTCGCGTCGATGTGCGGGTGATCTCGGCCACCAACCGCGATCTCGAAGAAGCCGTCGAGAAGGGCGAGTTCCGAAAGGACCTGTACTACCGACTTGCGGTGGTGCCTATCCACCTCCCCCTGCTTCGCAGCCGTCGGGAGGAGATCCCTCAGCTCGCCACATACCTGCTCGAACGCCATTCAGAGCGGCTAGGCATCCCGATCGAGGGAATCGACCCGAAGGTGATGGAGCTTCTCCTGGCGTACTCTTGGCCGGGCAATATCCGAGAACTCGAGAACGTCATGGAGCGGGCGCTGGTGCTTACCGAGCGAGATGTGATCTCGATCGAGGACCTTCCGGACGGGGTCCGGCGCCCGGCGCCCGCGGGTCCGACGATGGAGGTGGATACAGACGATCTGTCGGTAAAGCGACACGGTGCCCGTCTGGAGCGCCACCTGATTCAGCTGGCGCTGGACCGCACCGGCGGGAACAAGACCCAAGCTGCTGATCTTCTCGAGCTGTCGCCGAGAGCGCTGCGTTACAAGATCCAGGAGTACGGGGTCGGGTAGTCTCATCGCGTCATCGTGAGGCCCCCTCCGTGCGTGCACCTTGGGACATGCGCGGATACACACTGATCGAACTGCTGGCGGTCCTGACGCTCTTTGCGATCGGGGCGTCTGCCTTGGCCCCCACCGCCAGCAGGCTTGCGGACCTGGCCGCCGTGAGTGCGGCGCGTGAAGAGCTCGTGGCG
Source organism: Gemmatimonadota bacterium (assembly GCA_022564535.1). Next base: position 38 of record JADFLD010000237.1, on the reverse strand, counting down.
ATTCTCGCGGAGGCACGGGTTGTGGCGATGATGGCGGG
>JADFLD010000236.1 GCA_022564535.1 Gemmatimonadota bacterium | reverse complement strand
CGCGTGGGGGTTGTCCCGGATCATGACGGTCATCACACTTTGGGTGTCGTACCACGTGGGATTCCTGATCCAGGTCCGCACGGCGCCGAGGCTCAGCATGACAACGAGCGCGACCCAAGCCCCACGCGGGCGCTCTCGTGACAGCCGCACGACCAACCAACCGGTCGCGGCTGCGAGGCCCACCGACGGCAGATAAAGTGTGCGCTCAGCCAAGAGCACACCCGACAGGAAGAGCGTATTGGAGATGGGCGAAATCGTGATTCCGAACCAGACGACGCCGAAAGCAGCTGCTCGCGCCGTGTCTACGCCCTTCTTCATCTCCGGACGCCGCCATGCGATGAGCGACAAGCCCAGAATGAGGATCGCGAGAAGAGCTCCTACGGAGTTTGCGGAACGCCAGCCGATCGAGATCGGAATCACCCCGGGAGAGTAATCCACCGACAGGTCGAGGGGGAACACCCAAAGCCTCACGTAGTGCATCCAGATCTCGCCCAGAGTCCAGATCCTGGGGATCTCCTGGAGCAGATCGGCTCCGAGCGGCGCGAACGGAGACGCGACGGTGCCCAAAACCATGAAACGCGCCCACAGCAGACCGATGGCAACGAGCAGCATCACGAGGTACGTGCGCCAGCGATCGGCGAGATAGCCGGTGAGGTCCGAGAAGCCGATGCGGCTCCGCACCGCGTCGAGCAGGAAGATCACGCCAGGCAGGGTGACGGCACCCTCCTTGGCACCGAAGCCGATCAGATACAGCCCGCCGATGGCGAAGGCACTCCCCCACCCGCTTCGAGGCCCACCCCGAACGTGCACGAGACAAGCGGCGAGCATGGCACCCGCAGAAATCATTTCCGAGACGCCGATGACGTTGGCCACCGCCTCGACGTGCACCGGGTGGACGGCGAAGACGAGTCCGCCGGCGAGCGCCGCCGGGAGCGACATCAATTCGAGGAAGAGCGCCAGTGCGAGCAGCGACACGAGGACGTGGCCGAGCGTGTTGGCGACGTGGAAGATCAGCGGCGAACCGCCGCCGACTGCATACTCCAGGCCGAGAAACATCGTGGTGACCGGGCGCCACAACCCGAGCTCGCGCCCGTACTCCCCGGGCCAGTAGGGCCGGACGACCGCCCCGGGCAAAGCGCCCAAGGTGTGAATTCCAGGATTTTGTTCGACGATGTGCAGGTCGTCGTACGCGAACTGGTTGGGCAACGAGTTCAGGTAGACCAGACCGGCCAGCGCACCCACGAGCAGAAACGCCGATCTCTTATTTTTCAAAGGCGAGGGAATTCGCATCAGTTGGCGCCCCCCCTGCCAGGCTGGAGTCGCACAGCCTCCCGACGCGCGTCCTCGGCTTCAGCGGTGCGATCCATCGCTTCGAGTAGTTCCGACAACCGAGTCCATCCGGTGACAGTAGGATCCTGCGCAATGGAGGCGCGACGCGCGCGTACCGCGGCCTCCAGGTCGGGCTTCGCCACGTACGACTCTGACACGAGAGCCCAAAGCTCCCGATCGGCTCCCACACGTGCGAGCCCCGTCAGCGCGGTCGCATGGGCGGCGCGGCCTTCTCCGCGCAAGAGGCGATGCTCGGCAAGGCGTCGATCGGCAGCGGGATGTCCCGGCAGAAGCGCGGTGGCCCGTGCGAGGAGTTCCTCCGATCGATCTGCCCGGCCGATATCCTCGTAGAACACGCCCACATCCACCAGAAGTTGGTAGTGATCCGGCGCAAGTTGGAGCGCGATCTCATACGCAGCAGCTGCCTCTTCGTAGGCACCGACCCGAGTCAATCCGGTCGCGCGGGTTCGCTGCCCCAGCCACGACTCCGGATGCTCCACGGCGAGGGTGCGCAACGCCGTGTACGTGTCCAGCCACGTAGGATTCCTCAACACGGTACGTGAGAGCAAGAGAGCACCGCCCACGGTCGCGACGATCAAGCCGACCTGCCGCATGCGTTTCGTACCGGACGATACCACGCTCGCTCCGATCGCCGCCACGACGAACGCGGCTCCGATCGACGGCAAGTACAGAGTGCGTTCCGCCAGAAGGATGTCTGAGCGCACGACGAGATTCGACACCGGTGAGATCGCGACCACGAACCACGCGAAGCCCAGTGCAGCCGTGGGAGCATCCCGGCGGAGAAGCAGCGCCGCGAAGATCGCTCCGAGGAGAAGAAGGGCCCCCAGGATGACCTCCGCGGTCACCGTGGTGGTCATGAGGAGGACGGCCGGGGCGTAGTCGATGCTAAGATCGAGAGGGAATACCATGAGGCGGAGGTAGTGGGGCCACACCGTGAGTGCAGTCAGGTAGCGCCCGGTTCCGTCGAGGCTGAGCAGTCCAGGGGCTGGACTCTCCCCCGTGACATCCCCCAAGACCGTCCAACGCACCAACACGTAGCACGCTAGGACGCCAACGACCGCGACATACGTCGATGCCTCGCGAACGATTCTGGGCCACGCCGGCGTGTCGTCACGTCGGTACCACTCGAGAATGACCAACGCGCCGGGGAGTGTGACGGCGATCTCCTTGGATCCGAGTGCGAACAGAAAGAGCACGACGATCCCGCACAGGCGAGCGCCTCGCGCACGCGCACCCTGACCCCGGAGATCGAGGTAGACCAGACACGCCCCGAGGTATCCGAGCGCCGCGTAAAGCTCGGACCGACCCATCACATTGGCCACGGCCTCGACGTGCACCGGATGCACCGCGAAGAACAGGGCACCGACGAGGGCAGCCTCCAACGCCACGAAGTGACTCAGCAACGCGAGCACCAAAAGGGAGACGCCCACGTGCGCGGCGACGCTGACGACATGGAAGCCAACCGTCGAGCCGCCCCATAGAGACCACTCGAGCGCGAAGCTCGACAGTTGGATGGGGCGATAGTTCCCGGTCCCCTCGCGAGCTCCGGGCCGCGCAGGCTCCGTGAAAGCGTCGGAGTAGCGAGCTTCGGTCACGACGTCGTTGAGAACGATGAACCAGTTATCGTCGAAGGCGAAGCCGTTGCCAAGAGAGTTGGCATACGCCGCGACGGCGGCGAACGCCACCAGGAATCGGACGCTACGCCGGGTCGAGGCCCCCTGCAAAATGCTCAGTCCTCTCTGGCCGCCGTCGTGGGAGCCGAGGCGTCGTCCGTGCCGCTCGACACCATACGATTGGGCGATATCGAGGACAATCTCTCGGGCATGTCCCAGAGCGGAATCTGGGGAGACGTCCACCGGGGCGCCCGCGGGCCCAGGACATTGTATTTGACGATCGACCAGAGCGCCGAGACACCATCTTTCCAGCCGATTTTCTTTCCGTCGGCGTAAGAACGACCGTCATAGCTGATCGGCAACTCGTAGATTCTGGCTCCGGCCTGAGCCAGCCGAGCCGTAAGCTCGGGCTCGATCCCGAAGCGATCGGCCGAAAGCGGGAGTGTATGAAGCAGCTCCCGGCGAATCATCTTGTAGCACGTCTCCATGTCGGTAAGGTTCACGTCGGTGAACATGTTCGACATCAGCGTGAGGACCTTGTTGCCGACCGAGTGCCAGAACAGGAGCACTCGATGCGGGCCGCCCGCGAAGCGCGACCCGTACACAGCGTCCGCCTTCCCGGCCAGAATCGGCTGCAGAAGCGTCAGAAACTCACGAGGATCGTACTCCATATCCGCGTCCTGAACGACGACGACGTCGCCTGTCGCATGCTTGAATCCGCTTCGGAGCGCCGCACCCTTTCCCTGGTTCTTCTCGTGGAAGATGAGGGTGTCGATGAGCGTGCCCTCCAGCTTGGACAACACGTCCCGCGTGCCATCCGTCGACCCGTCGTCGACGGTGATGACCTCGAGCCACAAGGGTACGTCCCGCACGCGCCTCAGTAGTCTTTCGACCGTCTGCACCTCGTTGTAGACGGGAATTACGACGGAAAGGCGCACACGATCCCAAGCGAGGTCCTCGTTTTCAGGGGGTTCGTAAGCCGACGTGCCCGGCATCATCATTCGTCGACTCCATAGCGGTGGAGCTTGCGATAGAGGGTGGACGGATCGATACCGAGCACCTCGGCCGCACGAGTCTTGTTACCACCTTCGGCCTGCAGAACCCAGAGGATATAGGCCTGTTCCACGACGTCCATCGTGGGGTTTGGCGGTGTCTCCAACGCGCCGAGTCTGGGCGGAGGCGCTTCCCGAACGCGCTCCGGAAGCGCCTCCGGTAAGATGACGGTTCCAGAGGTGACGATCACCGCCCTTTCGAGCGCGTTCTGGAGTTCGCGGACGTTACCCGGCCAATCATACTCCGCCAGCACGAGGGCGGCGTCCTCGGACAGCGTCTTCTCTGCCGACCCGTCCCCGGTGTCCTTCAGGAAGTAGTTGGCAAGGACCAGAAT
>JADFLD010000235.1 GCA_022564535.1 Gemmatimonadota bacterium | reverse complement strand
ACGCGAGCCCCGGGGGCCAGCATGCCGAGAAAGCGCTCCATGACCGCGGCCGGGACCGGGGCTCCGGCCGAGATCACGCGGCGGAGCGTGGGCAGCTCCACCCCGTGCTCGACCCCGTATCGTCCCACCGTGTCGAGAAGCGCCGGCGAAGCGAACATGTTCGTGACGCCGAATTCCTCCACCGCCTCGATGATCTTGCGGGGATCGACCTGCGCGGGTCGGGTGGGATCCATGTCCGGCACGATCGTGGTCATGCCGAAGGCGGGGTCGAAGAGCGCGAAGAGCGGAAACGTGGGCAGGTCGATCTCACCCGGCTGGATGTCGTACAGGTCTCGGATCATCTCCACCTGGGCCGCGAAGTTGCCGTGGTCGTACACGACCGCCTTGGGGGCACCCGTGCTCCCGCTGGTGAAGACCACTGCGGCCAGGTCCTCGGGTGCGAAGTCCGGAAGCGGCTCCGGCGTCGCGTCGCGACCCGCCAGCTTCACCCTCTCCAGGGTAGTACCGCCCCAGAACCAGCGGCGCCCCACGGTCACATGCGTCTCGAGGGTGGAGCGCCCCCAACCGAGGACCACCCGCGCCGCATGGGCCATGGGCACGCCGATGAAGGCTTCTGGCTCCGCCTCCGCAAGGCAGGTCTTGAGCCTGCTCAGGCCGATCCCCGGATCGATCATTATGGGCACTGCACCGCTCTTCACGAGGGCGAACGTGAGGGCGAAAAAGTCGAAACTGGGGCGCACCATGAGAACCGTGCGCACCCCTCGCCGGATGCCTACCGTGGCCAAGCCCCGGGCGATGACGTCGCTCTGGGCGTCGAGCTGGGCGTAGGTATAGCGCGTGTAACGAGCTCTGCCGCGCCGATCCCGCCCGTCAGGGCAGACGATTGCGAGCGCGTGCGGTTGCCGCTCCGCCATTCGCGGGAGGTACGTGGCGATGCTGACGAACGGCGCGCTCATGCTTCCAGGAAGCGATCCACCAGTGGCAGGATCTCGGCCTTCGCATCTTCGAGAACGTAGTGGCCCGAGTCGTGGAAGCGGTGGACTTCGGCCTGCGGCAGACGCCGTCGCCACTCGGCGAGGAAGTGGTGGTCGAAGACGAAGTCCCTGTCACCCCAGCAAATGAGCACTGGGGTCTCGGCAAAGAGCCCGAGCTTGCTCTCGACCTCGCTGACCATGTCATAGCTCCGGTCCTGGGGGGAGAGCGGGATGTCCTGCACGAAGCGCAGCGTTGCGATTCGGTTGTCCCAACTATCGTACGGCGCGCAGTAGGCGTCGCGCACTTCCTTGGTGAGCCGCGCCCGCGTGCAGCAGGCCCAGGCGGCGCCACGGCTGAAGGCGTTGAAGCGACGCACGAGGAATGCGGCGACAATCGTGTTTCGCACCCACCAGAGGGAGGTGGGCAGCTTCTTCGTCCGGGGCAGGTGGAACGCGGCGGTGTTGAACAGCACGATGCGTCCTACCCGCTCAGGGTGGCGCACGGCCCAGCCCATTCCGATCATCCCTCCCCAGTCGTGCAGCACCAGGGTCACCCTCTCCTCGGGCACCAGCGCGTCGAGCAGAGCCTCCACGTCGTCCACCCGCTGGCGCAAGGAGTACTCGTAGCGGTCGTCCCCGGGCTTATCCGAGAATCCGCAGCCGATATGGTCGGGCGCGATGACGCGATGGCGGTCGCGAAGCTTGCCAATCAAGTCGCGATAGTAGAAAGACCACGTGGGATTGCCGTGTAGCATTACGACCGGCTCACCGCCCTCGCGGACTTCTCCCTCGTCGAGATAGTGGTAACGGAGCCCGTCCAGGTCGTGGAAACGACTCTCGAAGGGATAAAGTGATGGCGGGACCCGTGTCCTCGCGCCGCCGCGAGGGGGCTTGCTCACCAAATTACGCCAGCTGCCATCGAGTTGATGCCGCTCCCGATGGCGGCCAGGACCACCCTGTCGCCCTTGTCCATGCGACCTTCGTCACGCGCCTTGGAAAGCACCGTGGGAACCCCCGCCGGGCCGATGTTGCCGAACTCGGGGAAGATGAGATGCGCCTTGTCGGGCTCGATGCCCAGCGTCTTCAGCAGCTGCGTGGAGTGCACCTTGCTGATCTGGTGCATGGCGACTTCGTCCACGTCGTCGTTGGTCCAGGCCAGCATCTCCTTGCCCGCATCCCAAGCCTGAGACGCCACCGTCAGCCCGGCCAGAAGCAGGCCTCTCGTATCCGTCTTCATGTAGTCGAGCTGGCCCAGGCACAGGCGATTGTGTTGGGTAGCGGCCACCTTGACTGCGCCGAGATATCGGGGCGCGTCGGGAGCGCGGTCCCGGTGCGCGAGCACCATGGCGACCGCCCCCGAGCCCAGTGTGAGTGCGGCGAAATGGTCGCGGAAGGTCTGCTCGTCGGCGGACTCGTCCTGCAGGCGCTCAACGGTGCTCTCGACCACGTATCGACTCCCCTCCCCATCAACCACGATGCCGTACTCGATTTGGCCGAGCTCGATCATGTTCCCGATGATCTCCATGCCGGTCGCGAAGGCGATGCAGGCACTGCCTACGTCGAAGTTGTCGCAGGTCGCAGGGAGTCCGAGATTGCCGTGCACGAGGCTGGCGGTGGAAGGCTCGATGTAGTCACGGCACACGGAGGTGTTGATGAGCACGCCGAGACGCTCACGGTCGACGCCGGCCTCCTCGATGGCGAGTTCAGCCGCCTGCGCGGCCACGTCGCTCGGCTGCACGCCTAGGTCCCAGAAGCGACGGGCGGTGATGCCGGCCAAGCCCTCGAGCATGCCCGGCATCATACCGAGACGATCCATCGTGGGCATGAGTTGCTCGTCGAGCTCCGCCGACGTGATGCGGTGAGGCGCGTCGAGGTGCCTGACGCTAGCAATAGAGACGTTTTCGAACTTCACCTTGGGAATCCTCCCGGAGCCCTCGGGCCACGGCGCTCACGAGATGAGAAACAAAGGAATAGTATCGATCGACCGGAACAAACGAATCGAGCGGCGTTCATGCTAGCGTATCGACCCGCCCGAAAGTAGAGGCTAGCCGATGAGGACTCGGCCGCTTGCCTCCTGCCCGATCCGTGCGGCATCTTCGGCTCATGACCACGAGCGCATGAACACCGCACCGACGGTGCCGTCAGATCCAAGGAGTGCATCGGCCACGCAGCGACCGGGCCGGAGCCGCCGACGGAACGTGGCGTGAGCGGGCGTCTGGACTTCGCAAGGCGAGACGGCGACCCACTCCCGAGGCTGTTGGCGGCCGAGTGGCCGAGGTCCGTGCGGTTCAGCAAGTACAAGGCAAGCATCATGGAGACGACCGGGATCCTGGAACGGGGTGGCGACGGGATGCGGTTCGGTGTGGCAAACGGCTCGGCCACGTATCGCGTGATTCATGAGTATGACTACGAGTTCGCGCTCGAGTTGGTCGAGGGGCATGTGATCTGGCCCGGATAGACACGCTGAGGCGACGGCTTCAGTGCCCTTCTCGCCACCTTTCGCCACTTTGAAACCCTATCAGAGGTTCCTAGCGGCCCCCACTGGACCGCCCGGAGGTCCAAGCGTCGCCGTCTGAAAACTCGAGCAGCCAGATGTCGCTCGCGTGCTCTTCCACGGCGAGCAGAAGACGATCGCCGCGCACGTCGAATCCGCCCTCTCCGACACGTTGCCTCGGCGGCAACGTCAGGAACCGTTCCGGTGCGCCGACCGCGTTGGCGTCTGCGTCGAGGGCCACCCTCCAGAGCTCTTGGAAGTCGTCATGGTAGAACAGCGCGCGCTGGTCGGACGCCCAAGTGGGCTGCCGCTCGTGGGTGGAGCCTTGAATGACCCGCCGCGCGTTCGACCCGTCTGCGTCGATGACCCAGATGTCCCAGTTGCCCTCGCCCCTCGCCTCGTAGGCGATGAGGCTACCGTCGGGCGACCAGCGCGGATATGCCTGACTCACACCTGGAACGTCGAGAAGAGTAATAGACGGCTAAGAGCCCGTGAGGGGGTCGACGTCGGCGATCGCGAGGCGGCGACGTTCCTGCCCGACCGTGACCGCCATCGCGAGACGCCGGCCATCGGGCGACCAACTCGGACAGCACTGATCCTGGAATCGATCGGCCCACGATGGGTCGGGTGAGACGCCCGAACCCTCGGTTCCGCGCATCGTGCGGATCATCGGGACACCCTGACTAGCATGCTCGTAAGCGATCAAACTTCCGTTACTCGAGGGGTGCGGACTCCCTTCAGCGCCAGGCTCGCAGTGAGTCGGGTCAGCCGTCCGCTGATCGCCTCGAGGAGCCACAGGTCCAAGCTGCCGCGCCGGTCGGATTGAAAAACGACGTCCGACTCCGAGATCCACCGCGGCCGTCCGTCCCGAAATTCCGCGGATTCG
>JADFLD010000234.1 GCA_022564535.1 Gemmatimonadota bacterium | reverse complement strand
GCGTCTGTCGCCGAGGAGGACGGTCCCGACTACAAGGGCCGTTTTTATCTGGTGCTGCGGCCGGCGGGAGGAGGTGCTAGCGCGCAGCTGAGGGATGTGCGTTGGAACAGCCGGCGCACCGCCCTACGCACGATTGAAAGCATGTCAGTGGTCGAACTCCGCCGCCGACTTCGCGCGGCGGTCGGCAGGAGCGCGGCGTCCGCAACGGGCTGAGTCGCCTTCGATCTGCATAGCGGAGGACGTGCGGGGTGAGGAGCCTATCCGCCGCGCTGGGGGATGTCGATCCATTGACCGGCCCTGATTCGATTCGGCTGAATCCGTGGGTTCATGCGCAGGATATCGTTGACCGTAACGCCGTATCGGTACGCGATAGAGGTCAGGTTCTCTCCTCTTGCGACACGATGCCGATCACCGACGGTCGTGAGGCTCGACTTCGGAGGCGGAGTCTCCGCCATGATCTCCGGGACGCGTTCTGGCGACCGGCGAAAAGAGGCGAGTTCGGCTCCGATCTGATTCTCGACCCACTTCGCCCTGTTCTGCGAAGGAGAGTCATTCACCAGAATGGAGAAGGCGAGGCGTTCTCCATCCGCTGTCCGAACCATGCCGCTCAGGGCAGAGACTCCATCGATGGTGCCGGTCTTTGCACGTAGGTTCCCGGCCGCGGCGGTTCGATACATTCGACCGAGCTCCCGGGGTGTCCCCGCTCTTGGCAGGGACGCCCAGTACTCCGGCCACATGGGCCCGGCGCTCATGGCCTGGATCGTCTGTACGAAGGTCCCGGCGCTCACCCGGTCGCCCTCGGTGAGCCCAGACCCGTCGAATTGGACGAGCCCCGCGGTGTCGACACCGATCGAGTTGAGGGCATTTCGGACGGCGAGCGCCCCGGCCTCGGGGGAGCCTACGCCCTCTGACACGCGCCCCACCGCCCGGAAGACGAGCTCGGCGAAGAGATTGTTGCTCTCCTTGTTGATGACCTCCAAATAGTCGGGCAGGGGCCGCGAGACATGTAGGGCGAGGATGCGTGGGGTCGGCCGTCCCCACGCGGGCGCCGAGATCCGGCCGAGGATGGACTCCATCGGCTTGTCGACCGTGCGCGTCTCCCCTTCGACGTCGATGCCACGCCCTTCGAGCGCCGCCCGGAACGAGGCGCCGGCGAACTCCGCGGGAATCGCAACCGTCATTTGCCGCCAGACGTCCCGTGAGCCGTTCGCCATACGGCCCTCGATTCGCACCGGTTCCAGTGGTGCTTCGCGGAGGATCGCCAGGCGTGGGCGCGCTCTCCCCTCTACGGTCAGCGCATTGTTTATCACCTCCAAAGCCGACGGCGTCGGGACGGTTTCGACTTCGGGTGGCGACCCGACCGGCCCTGCACGAATTCGGAAGGAGACCACGTTCTCATTGTACGAGAGGGCCGATACGGCGGCGGCAAAGTGCTCGTTGAGGTCTGTCGAATCCCATCCTTCGCCACGAAGCGGACCCGGAAAGAAGGAGGCATCCGCGACGATATCTCCAGCTACCGTATGAATGCCTGCCAACTCGAGCTCGTCGATGAGGCGATGAAAGATCTCGTCTTTACTGCCGTAGAAGCGATCGGAGATGCCTGGATCGCCGGTGCCATAGAGCACCAGGTCTCCTTGAAGCACGCCGTCCATTACGACGCCGTCGCTGAGTAGGTATGTGCGGAAGCGATAGTCGGGGCCGAGGACATGCAGCGCCGCAGCCGTGGTGAGGAGCTTCATGTTCGAAGCGGGCGCGAGCGCGAGGTCAGGCGCGAGGGCGAAGAGTGTGTCGTGGGCGTCGAGAGAGACGACCAACACGCTCCACCGGGCGTCGCCCCAGGAGTGCCTACCGAGAGCGTCCCGAAGGCGTTCGCCGAGCTCGATGACTTCTTGGGCGTCGGCGTGCATCGCGGGAAGCAGCGTCGCGCCCGCGACGGCGACGTGACCCGCGATCGCCAGGAGTCCCCCCAGTCCCCCCAGTGCCCGGAACGTGGTCTGGCGGGTCAGGCCATCGGGTGGACCAACGGGGCGGGTCAGGCGCGCGCGGGGGCCGGTGTACCCTCGGGAACGCACCCCGAGCAGTAGCCCGACAGTTCGAGCCTATACCCGGTGACCGTAAAGCCGTCGTCGGCGCCGCACAGGGCGGAGATCTCGCCCTCCGAGAGGTCCCCCGGCAAGTCGAAGACGCGGGCACATACGACACACCGAGCGTGGTGGTGCGGATCGGTGCGGCCGTCGTAGCGAGCCGAATCGTTCCCGTAGGTCAGCTTGACCGCGAGCCCGCACCCGACGAGCGTTTCGAGGCTCTTGTACACCGTGGCGAGCGAAATGCCAGGCAGATCTTGCCGAACAGCGAGCAAGACTTCGTCAGCGGTCGGGTGTGCGTCGGTGTTCGAGACGTACCGAAAGACAGCTGCCCGCTGCTCCGTGAAGCGCTGGCCGCTGGCATCGAGGGCCTGGCGCAACAGTAGATTTCCGGAGGTGGCGGTGGTCGACATTGCGTGGATTCGTCTCCGTGCCTATGGCACACGGTGATGCGTTACACCTGATACGTTACAAGGCGTCGGGAAGGAGTGTCAACCAGATCGTCATGACGCGACAAGAGGCCAAGGTGGTGGAAGGACGGCCGGGCTCGTGACGCGCCCGTCGCACGACGGGCTCCTCACGCTCGAGCCGCTCATCGAGGCGATTCGCCTGGGTGTCGAGAGGGCCACCTGGGAGTTGTCCGGGCTTCAGAAGACGACGAGTCATCAGTTCGAGGGTCGATGGGAGGGAGAGTCGACCCGGAGCGCTTACCTCTTCTTCCATCCGCCGGAGGGTCCCGACTACGTGAGCGTCGACGTTTACCTGGACGAGACGAGTCGCGGTCTATCCGGAAACCTGGCCCTGGTCGTCGATCTCGTACCGTTCGGTGAGATGGAGGGTGCCGATGAGGTGCTTCGCGCGCTCGCGTCTGTATCGGTGGAGCAGATCGCTGGGGGGCGCCGCAGACCCCTTACCTTGCGTCTGCGACTTCCGGACGTCGGGGACGAGCCCGCGGACGCGGAAACCGAGATCCGCTTCAAGGTGCGCATTCCGCAGCGCACGATCCGAGCGGGTGCGTCGGCGGTCACGGCTTTCTCGGAGGAGATCATGGCCTCGTTCACGCTGATACTCGGTTCGGAGGGCCTCGCGAAGTTCACACCCGCCGACGGGTGAGTCTCCGCTTGCTCCGCGGGGTCCGGCGTGCAAATTGGGGCGGCATCGACAGCATCTCATAGACCAGCACCCACGAGGCCAACTGATGAGCAGCGAGTCCGGAAAGCTCGACGCCCTACTTCATGAGGATCGTCGGTTTCCACCCCCGCAGAATTTCGCTCGGGGCGCCGTAATGAACGACGCCTCGATCTATGAGCGGGCCGCGTCGGACCCGGAAGCGTATTGGGCGGAGTGGGCCGGAGAGCTCGACTGGTTCGAACCGTGGCATACGGTGCTCGAGTGGACGCCACCTTACGCGAAGTGGTTTCTGGGCGGCAAGCTCAATGTTTCGTACAACTGTCTCGACCGGCACCTCGAGGCGGGTCACGGTGATCGCCCGGCGCTCATTTGGGAGGGGGAGCCGGGGGATGAGCGCACGTTCACGTACGCCGAGCTCCACGCAGAGGTGTGCAGGTTTGCCAACGCGTTGCTCGGACTGGGTGTGGAAAAGGGCGACCGAGTCACCATCTATCTTCCCATGATCCCGGAAGCGGCGGTCGCGATGCTGGCCTGCGCCCGGATCGGAGCGATCCATTCCGTGGTATTCGGCGGCTTCAGCCCGGACTCGGTAGCGGATCGCAACAACGACGCCGAGGCGAAAGTTCTGATCACGGCGGACGGGGGTTGGCGCCGGGGGAGCGTCGTGGCGCTCAAGGAGAACGCCGACCTTGCGGTGGAGCGGTCGCCGACGATCGAGAGCGTTGTCGTCGTCGCTCGGGGAGGCGAGTTGACGGAGCGTACGGAGGTCACGATGGTCGAGGGTCGGGACCATTGGTATCACGATCTGCTCGCCGACGCATCGAGCGACTGCCCTGCTGCCTCAATGGATTCGGAGGATACGCTCTTCATCCTCTATACCTCTGGGACGACCGGAAAGCCGAAGGGCGTCGTCCACACGACGGGCGGGTATCTCACGCAGGTCTTCGCGACCACGAAGACGGTCTTCGACCTTCACGAAGATGACGTGTACTGGTGCACCGCGGATGTGGGTTGGATCACGGGCCACAGCTACATCGTGTACGGCCCACTCGCGAACTGCGCCCAGATCGTCATGTACGAGGGCGCGCCGGACTTCCCCGACTGGGGACGCTTTTGGCAAATCTGTGCGAAGTACGGGGTG
>JADFLD010000233.1 GCA_022564535.1 Gemmatimonadota bacterium | reverse complement strand
CTCGGTCGCGGTCTCGTCGGACGCGATCGGCTCACGCACCTGATGGATGATCGCGCCAGCATCCATAGCCTCGACCATTCGCATGACCGTCACGCCGGTCTCCTCGAGCCCTCGAGAAATCGCCCAGTGGATAGGCGCCGCCCCGCGAAGCGCGGGTAGGAGCGAGGCGTGAACGTTGATCGACCCCAGCCTCGGGATCGCCAGCACTTCCGGCTTCAAGATGTGACCGTACGCGACGACCACCGACACCTCCGGCTGGAGGGCTCGAATCGCTTCGAGAAACTCATCGTCACTCGGGCGCTCCGGGGTTAAGACCTCGAAGCCCCGATCGAGCGCGAGCTCCTTCACGGCGGACGGTTTCATGTGCCGACCACGGCCCGCGGGACGATCGGGCTGCGTTACGACTCCCACGACGTCGAAGCCTTCTCCGTCGAGCGCCCTGAGCGAGGGCACAGCGAAGTCGGGCGTCCCCCAAAAGAGGACCCTCACGAGCCCTCGGCCTCCTGCTTCTTCCACTTCTTGAGGAGAATCCTGCGCTTGAGCGGAGTCACCCGGTCGAGGAAGAGAATGCCATTGATGTGATCGATCTCGTGCTGGAGCGCCCTGGCGTAGAGGTCGTCGGCCTCGATAACCACCTCGTTCCCGTCGGGATCGTAGCCCTCCACGCGCACGGAGGCCGGGCGACGCACGATTTCCTCGAGCCCCGGGATGCTGAGGCAACCCTCGGACTGCTTGTGCGTCTCGTCACTCGACCAAGTGATCTCAGGATTCACGAGGGCGATCCGGTGATCTTCCTCCTCATGGTCCGGACGCCGAAGGTCGATGACGATGACCCGCATGGATCGCGCGATCTGAGGGGCGGCCAGCCCGATGCCTTCGGCGTGGTACATCGTCTCGAACAAGTCTCGAACGAGCGCGCGGAGCGCGTCGTCGAAGACCGTGACGACCTCCGCCTCGGTCCGCAGAACGGGTTCGCCGAGAAGAACGATCTCATGAATCACGCCGAGCTGCCCCTCAATCCTTCTTCGGCTCACCCATGACGTCGAGGACGGAGGCGATTCGGCTTCGGTCCACGGTAATCCGTGTGTTCTCCGCCGTCTTCAGCGTCAGTCGCTTCTCCTCGACGTGAACGATCTTTCCGATGATGCCTCCGCTGGTGACGATCTCGTCGCCCTTCTTGACCTGGGAGAGCATGTCCTCGACGCGCTTGCGCTCCTTCGCCTGTGGGCGAAGAAGGATGAAGTAGAAAATCGCGAAGACGAGCACCATCTGACCCATGAAGATCATGCTCGAGTTTCCGCCTTCCCGCGGCACCGCGAAGAGGAGGTAAAGAGGCGTCACACCAGACTCCGTTCGTTGCTGTAGCGATTGAGCCAATCCCTGTGCCACCCGTGGAAGGTGCCCTCGCCGATGCGGCGTCGGGCCTCTTCGCCGAGGCGAACCAGGAACCGGAGGTTGTGGATGGAAAGCAGGCGCACCGAAAGCCACTCGGAAGAGACCACCAGGTGGCGAAGGTACGCCCGGTCGTAGCGGGTGCACGTGTAGCAGTCGCACCCCGGGTCGATCGGCCGCGTGTCCTCACGGAAACGGGCTGCCTTCAAGTTCACCTGGCCCTCCTCACTCGTCCAGACAGTACCATGACGTGCGTTGCGCGTGGGTGCGACACAATCGAAGAGGTCGCATCCGCGGGCGACGGCCTCGAGCAGGTCGTCCGGATACCCGACGCCCATGAGGTAGCGGGGACGATCGGCCGGAAGCGCGTCGTCGAGCAGCTCGAGTATTCGCCACATGCCCTCCTTCGCCTCGCCCACGCTCAGGCCGCCAATGCCGTATCCGGGCCAGTCGCCGAGATCCGTGAATTGACGGACATGCGCGACACGAAGGTCGTCGTATACGTTGCCCTGGAGTACGGGAAAGAGGGCTTGCTGGGGCACGGGCCGCTCCTGACCGATCCGGTCGAAGCGAGTTCGGCAGCGCCGGAGCCAGGCCAGCGTCCGGCGGTTGGCGGCTTCGGCCGTCGTACGATCGCAACCGCCCGGCGGGCATTCGTCGAAGGCCATGATGACGTCCGCGCCTAGCGTCCGCTGTATCTCCATGACCGATTCGGGCGTGAACTCGTGCTTCGATCCGTCGATGTGGCTTTGGAACTCCACACCCTCGTCGTAGACCCGCCTGATGTCAGCCAGGGAAAAGACCTGGTAGCCCCCCGAGTCCGTGAGGATCGGTCCGTCCCAGCGCATGAACGCGTGGATGCCTCCGAGTCTTCGGACGAGGTCGTGTCCGGGCCGAAGATAGAGATGGTACGTGTTGGCCAGGACCATCTGGGCCCCGAGGTCTTCCACCTCCTCCATGATCAGGCCTTTCACGGTACCGGCCGTCCCGACCGGCATGAAGGCGGGGGTCGGAACGTCGCCGTGCGGCGTACTGAACGTACCGGCGCGGGCGGCGCCCTCGGTCGCGGTGAGGCTGTAGTCGAACATGGGGCTGCAATCTAACGGTCGATGCCGGCGTTCCAACCCGACCGCGTACGATGACGTCAAGGTACACAGCCTCGCTGAGCATACTATGCACTACCTAGCATGGCCCGTGGACCGACCCGAGAACCGGAGCAGCGTGGTGTCGGAGAGAGAATGGATGCGGGGGGCGGCGCCCCTGGCGGTCGTGACGCTCCTCGAGCGTCGTGAGATGTATGGATACGAGCTCGTCGAGGCGCTCGAACGCGACAGCATGGATTCAGGCACTGCTGTTCGGCGTCGAGGCCGGTGATCCGATCTCCTATGCCGGAGCCGCACTGGTCTTCGTCGCCGTGGGAGCCGTGGCCAGCTGGATTCCGGCTCAGCGGGCTACCCATGTGGACGCCATGAGAGCCCTGGCGTCGGAGTAGCAGCCCCCGCCCTTCAACGCCGGGGCGGCAGCGCCATCGCGTCACCGTACGAGTAGAACCGATACCCGGCTGCGACCGCCTCGGCGTACGCGGCCAGGGTCCGCTCGTAGCCTCCCAGCGCGGCCACGAGCATCAAGAGCGTTGAGCGTGGCAGGTGGAAGTTCGTTATGAGCCCATCGACCACGTTGAAGGTGTGCGGTGGCCGAATGAAGAGTCGGGTCTCCCCCGAGCCGGCCCGTACCCGACCGTCCGGGCCCGCAACGGTCTCCAGCGTACGTACCGCCGTGGTTCCAACAGCCCATACGCGGCCCCCCGCGGCGCGAGCCGCGTTGATCGTCTCCGCAGCCTCCTCCGGCACGGAGTACGTCTCGGAGTGCATCTCGTGGTCCCCCGGGTCATCCACCTTTACCGGACGGAACGTGCCGATGCCGACGTGGAGCGTCACCGAAGCGCGATGAACACCTTTCGCTTCGAGGCGCCGGAGGAGGCTCTCGGTGAAGTGCAGCCCCGCCGTGGGCGCCGCGACCGATCCGCGCACGCGCGCGTAGACCGTCTGGTACCGCTCCCGGTCGAGTGGCTCGTCCGGGCGGTCGATGTAGGGCGGCAGTGGCACGTGTCCATGCCGATCGAGCGCATCCTCGAGAGAGAGATCGGTGACGAGTCGCACCAGCCGCGTGCCCGAGGCCGTGGAACCGAGGATCTCGACGTGGAGATCGTCCCCGATAATCACGCGCCGACCCGCCTTCAGTTTCCCACCCGGGCGTACGAGCGCCTCCCACTCCAGGGGGTCCGAGGCATCGCCAGCCGGCCGGATCAGGAAGACTTCCGCCGCGCCGCCGGTCGGCCTGTTCCCCAGCAAACGAGCGGGAAACACCTTGCTCTCGTTGACGACCAGCACGTCGCCCGGATCCACGAGGTCCAAGATGTCGGTGAAACGACCGTGCTTCACGGCGCCCTGCGACGGGAGGACGAGCAGTCGACTCACGTCACGCTCGGAGGCAGGGTACTTGGCGATCTGCTCGGGTGGAAGATCGTAGTCGTAGTGCGAAACCCGACCTCCATCGGGTGCAGGACTACGCACGGTCACCCACTACTCCAGGACGAACAGCGAGCCCTGTGCCCCTCCCTCGTCCTTCCCGTCCGGGATCGTGTAGCCGAATCTGCGAAACGCTCGCGGCGTGGCGACTCGGCCCTGCGGCGTCCGCATGAGAAAGCCCTCCATGATCAGGAAGGGCTCGTAGACTTCCTCGAGTGTAGTCGCGTCCTCCCCCATCGCGACCGCGAGCGAGTTCAGGCCGACGGGCCCGCCCTCGAACTTTTCGATGAGCGTCTTCAGCACCTGCGCGTCCATCTCGTCGAGTCCGTATTCATCGACGTCCAGCATAGTCAGGGCGTCGTTCGCCACTCTGAGGTCGATGTCTCCGTCGGCCTTCACCTGCGCGTAGTCACGCACACGACCCAGGAGACGTTTCGCTACGCGCGGCGTGCCCCGCGACCCCTT
>JADFLD010000232.1 GCA_022564535.1 Gemmatimonadota bacterium | reverse complement strand
TCTTCGGCCTGCCTTGTCGATCGATTCGTCCGGCAGCGGACGCCAGGCCCCTATGATACCTAGCCGTAGCGACGGCTATGGCGTCGTCGCTTCGCCTAGGAGCCGGGGCCGCGGCACTGGAACGCGGCCCACTCTATTACTACCACGGGCTGCTAGGGTGGCGCGGCTCTTCGTGCCGAGGCAGGTTGGCCGCCATGCCCTACATAGATCAGATTTCTGTCGCGCGGGCGACCGGCTTCCTGAGGAAGCAGCTCGACGAGGCTCTCGAGCGTGCGGGTCGTGTGTGGCACATCGTGCACGTCATGAGTCAGAATCCGCGCACCATGGACGCGTCCATGAAGTTCTACGGCGCGCTCATGTTCGGGACCTCGCCGCTGAGTCGGTGGCAGCGTGAAATGCTCGCCGTCGTCACGTCGAAGGCGAACGACTGTTTCTACTGAACGCAGGCGCACGCGCATGACCTCCGTGCAGAGGTCGAGAAAGTGTTCGATTCCGAGGGCGAAGCCGACGCGTTCGTCCACGCGATCGCCGCGGACTGGCGAACCGCCACGCTGTCCCCAGGCGATCAGGCATTGTGCCGATACGCCGACAAGTTGACGCGGGACCTGCGGTCGATGGGGCCGGACGACGTCGAGGAACTACGGTCTCATGGCTTCGACGACGCAGCGATCCACGACGCCACTCAGGTGATCGGCTACTTCAACTACATCACGAGGGTCGCAGAGGGCCTCGGCGTCGAGCCGGAGGACTTCATCCGTCCGTGGGGGGTCGACTCGGACTAGCCGGGCGAGTGTATATTGCGGCTCAGAATGGTGCCAGAACACACCGACTCGGAGCCCATGGAAACGAAGAGATCGACAAGCCCCGCCGCCGAAGAGATCCTGGGCGAGTACTTCCCCGTGCTGGATCACGGCTTCGTATCGCTCGTCGACTACATGGGGACCGACGAAGACATCGAGCGCGCGGCACGGGTCAGCTACGGCTTTGGCACGAGGCAGGTTTCCAAGACGCGCGGCCTGGTTCGCTATCTGAGACGGCATCGCCACACGACCCCATCGGAAATGGTCGAATTCAAGTTCCACTGTGCGATGCCCATGTTCGTAGCGCGCCAATGGATTCGACACAGAACGGCCTCGGTCAACGAGCTTTCGGCACGCTATTCGTTGATGCCGCTCCTATTCTACAAGCCGGACCAGGCCCAGTTCGCGGTGCAGAGTGAGTCGAACAAACAGGGCCGGGAAGGGCGCGCGCCCGATGACGTGTACCGCGAGGCGGTCCGCCGCTGGGACAAGCTTCGTGCGGACGCCGGCGACACCTACGAATGGCTGTTGCACGAGGACGTCGCGCGCGAGATCGCCCGTATCGACTTGCCGGTATCGACATACACGCAGTGGTACTGGAAGATCGACCTCCACAACCTGCTCCACTTCCTCTCGCTTCGTGTCGATCCGCGAGCACAATGGGAGATAAGGGTGTTTGCGTGCGTCATCGCGGGCATGGTCAAGCGGGTGGCGCCCCTCTCCTACGAGGCATGGATCGACTACGAACTGGAGTCGCGCCCCCTCACCCGTGTCGAGCGACAGATTCTCTCCAGGTTGGTGGAGGAGTCGGACGACGGAATCTCTGCACGCGAGGGCGCCCGTCTTTCGTCGGCAGAGATGAAGGACGCGGGACTCTCGCCGCGCGAGATCCGCGAGCTCATCGAGAAACGCGACGCTCCTGACCACCCGGACTTCGAACTCGACCTGTCGACGATGCAGTCCGCCGACGAGATGGCGGCGAAGATGTACGAGGCGGTTCCGAGCAGCTTCGAATAGGTGCCTACTTCACCCAGACCGTCTTCACGTTCGTGAACTCCACGATGCCGAGGGGGCTGAGCTCTCTTCCGAAGCCGCTCTCCTTCGTGCCGCCGAAGGGCAGACGGGGATCCGACTTCACGACGCCGTTCACGAAGCAGATGCCGGCGTCGAGGAGCTCCGCCGCTATGCGTTCGCCGCGAGCCGAGTCGGCTGTATAGACCGACGCACCGAGTCCGTAGCGGGTGTCGTTGGCCACGCGGATCGCCTCGTCCTCGTCGATGACCGAGATGATCGATGCCACGGGCCCGAACAGCTCCTCCGCGTACGCTGCCATACCCGGGCCGACGTCGGCCAGAAGCGTCGGTGGGTACCACGCGCCGGGCCGGTCGGGCACCGTGCCGCCCGTCACGAGGCGGGCGCCGGCCTCGACGGATCGAACCACCTGTTCATGAAGCGTGTCGCGAAGGTCTGTTCGTGCCATGGGGCCGAGATTCGTACCCGGATCGGCGGGGTCCCCCATGGTCCACTCGCCCATCGCGGCCAAGAGCTTCTTCTCGAAAGCCTCACGCACGGATTCGACGACCACGAAGCGCTTGGCGGCTATACAACTCTGCCCGCTGTTGGCCAGCCGGCCCATAGCGCAGCTGGTGGCCGCTGCATCCAGGTTCGCGTCGGCGAGGACGAGCGCTGGGTCACTGCCTCCAAGCTCGAGGACGCACTTCTTGATGTTGGCGCCGGCACGCGCCGCGACGGATCGTCCGGCCCGGACGCTGCCGGTGAGGCTGACCGCGCGCACGCGTGGATCGTCGATCAGGCCTCCCGTGGACTCGATGTCGATGAAGAGGTTGCCGAACAGCCCACAGGGGTAGCCCGCGTCCTCGAACAGCTTTTCGAGCGCCAGGGCACATGCGGGCACGCTCGGTGCGTGCTTGAGCAGCGCCGCGTTTCCCGCAGTGAGCGTCGGGACCGCGAAGCGGATGGCCTGCCAGAAAGGGAAGTTCCACGGCATGATGCCGAGCACGACGCCCAGCGGCCGGTACGTCCAGTAGCTCGACGTGGCGTCGGTGTCCGTGATGACCGGCGCCAGTTGGGCCTCGGCGTGCTCGGCGTAGTAGTCGCACACCCATGCGCACTTTTCCGCTTCGCCGATCGCCTGCGTGATCGGCTTGCCCATCTCGCGCATCATGATCGACCCGTACTCCTGCTTCCTCTCCCGAAGGAGCCGCGCCAACGACGTGAGCGGCACGATACGCTCGGCGATCGGGAGGTTTCGCCAGACGAGGTGCTCGGCGTGAGCACGGGCGACTGTTCGTTCGACGTCCCCGTCGGAGGCGTGGGCGTAGGTCGCGATCGTTTCGCCGGTCGCTGGGTTGATGGCGGCGAATGTCATGGTGGCTCGGAGCGAGGGGGCCGCGTCCGACCTCCGGGTCGCCGCGGGCGTACTATCGGCGTAGAAGTACGGCGGGTCGCCTTGGCACGCCACGCCCTCCATGCGGAACCCCGTGCGGCCTCGCGAGGATTACTTCGGCGACGTAGCATGCCCAGTTCACTGTCAGGAGTTCGATGAGCAAGGCCCTGCCGATCCTCGGCGCGGGTGATCCGGGACTCGTGCCCACCGTGGGTCACGGCAACTCCGCTGCGGCGGACGTGCCCGAGGTCGCGTTGCGCGCGCTCGATCAACTCTGGTTCCAGGTCTCGGGAACGGTGTGCAACCTCCGTTGTCGGCACTGCTTCATTTCGTGCAGCCCGGACAACCATTCCTTCTGGTTCATGTCCCGCGCAGAGGTCGCAGAGGCGCTCGCGGCCTCGGTTCCGCTCGGCGTGAAGGAGTACTATTTCACGGGCGGGGAACCGTTCATGAATCACGAAATGCTCGGTATCCTCGAGGATACGCTCGCGCTCGGGCCGGCGACCGTGCTCACGAACGCGACGCTTCTCCCTCAGCGGACGGTCGATGCGCTGTCGCGTCTGGCGTCCTCGTCGCCGTACACCCTCGAGCTTCGCGTGAGCATGGACGGGGTGACCGCGGAAAAGAACGATGCGATTCGCGGAGAAGGATCGTTCGACCGGGCTCTCCAAGCCGTGCGCCGGCTGGCTGCCGCGGGCTTCCTACCGATCATTACCACGATGCAGACGTGGGACGACGGGGAAACCGACCAAGTGCTGCGCGACTTTGGGGAATTACTTGCGACCGTCGGGTACGATCGGGTGCGGCTGAAGATTCTGCCGCCGCTTCGCATCGGAGCCGAAGCGGAGCGAGACCGGGGGTATTCACAGGATGAGCGGGTGACGCACGACATGATGGCCGACTACCCTTCCGATCTTCTCCTCTGCTCCGGGGCCCGACTCGTGACGCATTCCGGCGTCTGGGCTTGTCCCATTCTGCTCGACTATCAGAGTGCCCGGTTGGGCGCGACGCTCGAAGAGGCCGTGGCGGCACCGGCGCGTCTGTCGGAACAGGCGTGCCACACGTGCTGGGTCAACGGCGCCATCTGCTCGAACATGCCGGGCTTCACGCAGGACTTCTCGTGAGTCGGGAGGCTGCCTCGCCGACGTACGGGCGCATCGCCGTCTTCGGCGGCGTGTACTC
>JADFLD010000231.1 GCA_022564535.1 Gemmatimonadota bacterium | reverse complement strand
CCGAGAGTCCCGGAACGCCCGGCCGAAGAATGCAGATCGAGCGCACGAGCAGGTCTACCTTCACACCCTTCTGTGCCGCCTTGTAGAGGGCCTTCACCAACTCCTGGTCGGCGAGTCCGTTGATCTTCACCTGGATTCGAGCGGGACGGCCCGACTTCGCGTGCTCGACCTCACGCTTGATCATTCGGATGATTTCCTGCACCAGCGAGTTCGGTGCGACCAGAAGCCGTCTGAACTGCTTTTGAGGGGGACCCGCGCCACCGGTGAGTTCGTTGAAGAAGTCGTTGAGATCGGCGCCCAGGTCGGGGTCCGCCGACAGCAGGCCGAAGTCCGTATAGAAGCGAGCCGTCTGCGCATTGTAGTTACCGGTCACGATGTGCACGGAGCGCCGAACACACCCGGCTTCACGGCGAACCACGAGCGCGGTCTTTGCATGCGTCTTGTAGCCGACGACCTCGTTCACGACGTGAGCCCCGGCGGCCTTGAGGCGATGCGTCCACTCGATGTTGCTCTCCTCGTCGAACCGTGCCTGCAACTCGACGAATACCGAGACATCCTTTCCGGCCTCGAGCGCCGCGAGCAGAGCGTCCATGATGGGGGAGTGCTTGCCGGTCCGGTACAGCGTCAACTTGATCGAAACCACGTCAGGGTCAGCCGCAGAATCCCGAAGAAAACGGCCGACCGTGCTGTGGAAGTCGTGGTAGGGGTGGTGGCAAAGTACGTCGCCCTCCGAGAGGAGATCGAAGATCGATCGATTCTCATCGAGGCATTTCGCCGGAGCGAAGCGGGGGTACAATCCTCCAGCGACCTCGAGATCGCACAGTTGTGCGACACCCTGGAGGTCCACCAATCCCTCCACCTCGTAGATGTCCGATCGCGTGATCGTGGCACCGTCGGACGGCTGCTCCGCTCGCACGCCCTTCAGAACGTAGGCCCTGACCTCACGGGGCATGGCCGCCTGAACCTCGATTCGGATCACGGGCTTGTACCGCCGAGCCTCCACCCCGTCCGCGATCGTGTCCAAGAGCGAGCCCGACGAGTCCTCGTCGATCTCCACGTCACTCAGGCGACTCGCCCGAAACGTGTAGGTAGCGTCGATCTCTGCGGCGGCGAACAGCTCGCTGGCATTCGCTCCGATGACCTCCTCGACCAGCACGACATCGGTGGAGTCGGGCACGTCCAGGAAGCGCGGGAGGTGCCCCGGAATCGGGACGTAACCGAGTTCCCTGCGTTCACTCCCGCTGCGACGCAGAATCGCTACGAGCGCCAGCCCCAAGCTGGTGAGCCTGGGGAAGGATCGGCCGGATCCCGCCGACATCGACAGTGGTGTGAGAAGCGGGAAGATCTCTTTTTTGAAGTGGGCCGAGAGGGAAGACTGCTGATCCGGACTCAGATCCTTCCACGCGAGAATGTGTATGCCGTGATCCGCCAGAGCCGGAAGCAGAACCTGGTGGAGACAGTTGTATTGTCGAGTCGTCAAGGCGCGCACGCGGACGGCGACGAGATCGAGCAGTTGTTCCGCGGACATGTCCCCCTCCCCCACCGACCGACCTCGACTCACCTGTTCCTTCAGGCGACCCACACGGACGACAAAAAACTCGTCCATGTTGCTGGCATAGATCGCGAGGAACAGGAACCGTTCCAGCAGTGGCACGTCCGGATCCTCCGCCAGCTCGAGCACCCTTTGATTGAAATCGAGGATGCTGAGGTCGAGGTCGAGATAATCGTCCTCCTCCGACCCGGCCTTGCCTCCTGGGCGTTTGCCGAGCGGGAGCAAGCGCGGAGGTCCACGCCGGATCGGCGCGTCACGGAGAAGCCGCTGGCCCGTCTCGGATCGCACGAGCATGAGCATGGTCGCGATGAGCCCAGGATCGCGGAGCCGGGGACCGCCCAACCGCTCCATGAGTTCCGTCAGCGGAATCCACACGAAGCCGGCAGGCCGCTCCCCGACGACGTGTTCGTGCAGCCACACCTCGAGGTCCGAGCCACCCCGGCGAGCTGTCGCGAACCCCACGAGGTCGAGATCGAGGGCTTCCGCGGCCCCGACACTCTCGATCTCGCCCAGAAACTCACGGGCCAAGTCTTCGCCTGAGCCTTGTGCGCCCGGCAGGGTGAGCCCACCTGGCCCGTCTGTGAGCGCGATCTCCCAGTCCTGCATCATCATGACCGCCACGCGCACGCCGTGAGGAATCTCGACTCGCGGCGCGCCCGCCGGAGGCATCAGCGCACGCCGTACCCTCTCCAGGGTGTCCAGGCCATCACTCTCGATCTGGTATTCGGCCCTCAAGCGATTCCCGAGCGTTTCCAGGTTCGTGCGTCCACGGCTGAGCTCCGTGACGGTCACTTCCTGAAATGCCCGCGAGGCACCGGGCGTGTGCGCGACGACCTCGTCGAAACTGATCCGGTGACTGGCCCGACCGAATAATCCTGGCCTCAGATCCCGAGTCTCCCGATCGATGTCGAGCGCAGCCAAGGGCCGAAGGGCATCGGGCTCCACGACGTCCTTCACCCGGCTCGCGATCTCGGAATGCCCCACCAACGTAGCGTAGAGACCGCCACCTACCACGGGCGTCTCGAAGGAGGTGTCCTCGACGATGCCATCCAGACTGACCCCCTCCCTGATCGTGAGCTCGAGGACCTCCCGACCGCGTGCCTCGGAGCGGATCCTCAGGGTCATGCCACGGGCCCTGAGCGCACCGTCCGTGGTATCGAAGTACGTCTCCCGAAGCAGCTGGTACGTCGGGCGCGTGGGGTTCATGCCGAGAATGCGCCTTCGCTCCACTAGATCGGTAAATACGGCCTCGTCCGGAACGGGCAGATTGAGGCGTCGGATCATTCCCGACCTCCAGAAACCGGGAGCTGCGCATAAACTGTGAGACGTGCATCCCGACCGCTCTCTTCGTCGGCGATGAATAGCGTACCGTCGGGCCCGAAAGCGAGACCCTCCGCTTGGGGGTGTCGAGCCTTCGAAAGCCGAACGCCGAAAACGATTCGGCCGGAGCGATCGACTTCGATCAGCGCCGCCTGCCGCCCCGCAAGCAGAATCATGGTCCCCGTCGGACCGACAGCGATCGCAGAGGGATCGAAGTCTTCTTCGAGGTCGTGAGCCCTCAATCGACTTCTGTCGATACGCAGCGGGGCCAGCTCGCCGCGGGACGGATCCATGGGAATCCGATGCACCACGATGTTTCCGTCATCAGGCTTCGCTCTCTTGCAGGCGAGCAAGAGTACGTCGTCGATCGGATCGTAGTCGAGGCCCTCGATTTCGCAGACAGCTCCGAGGTGGGTGTCCGATACGATGAACTCGGTGGACTCCCGGTCCCCGGCCTCCCGGAATTCGTAGATGCGTCCCCGACTCGAAACCAGGAAGAAGCGCTCTCCCACGATCGCGATCCCCTCGAAGTCGTCACGCACGACGTTCTCACCCAAGCTGAAGCGCTTCCCTACCGACCCGTCGGCCGTATCGATCTCATGCACACGGCCCCGTTCGTCGTCGTGGCCGAAGAGCCGTCCGTCCGGGGTGAAGGCGAGCCCAGAGATCTCGTCGAGTCGACCCGGCAGGTCGAAGCGGGCCGTGCGCCGACCGAAGTCGTAGCGCTCGAGCAGGGGCTCGACCGACTGTGTCACCTGTGGCTCACCCTGGGCTATCTGTCTGCCGGGCTCAGTCTGCGGAGTGGCTGCCTGGCAGGTGGACACACCGGCCACCAGGCCGATCCATCCCGAGGCGAAGAGTGGGAAGCGCCTCACGGGCGTGGCTTCAGCCCTTTCAACGAACGCAGCTCCGCCGCGGTAATCACGCCGCCCGGTACGTCGCGGAGGCGATCCATCACGGCACCCTGAACCCCCGGACCGTCGAGACGGGCCAGGTACTCTAGGAGGAAGCCGTCGGGGCCAGGTCCGAGCTCGGCGAGTTTCCAACGCGTCGCCTTCTCCTCCAGAAGCTGCTCGACATACGCCTGGGCCGGCTCGGCGGCGGTGGCGTGGACCAGAATCAGGGCGTTAGCCCGCTCGAGCTTCTTGCGGGTCCGCTCCTCCATGATGTGGCGCTCCATGCGCACGGCGCGCTCGGCCATCTTGGCGAGGTCGCCCGGAGCCACGGCCTCGAGGACGGCGGGGTCTCCCACCGCCAGGGCGGTCGCCGCCGAGGCGGGACCGGCGAGTACGTCGCCGAGGCCGAGGGGGCCGGCCCGTGCGTGCTGGTCCGCATAGATGTTCCCGAAGTGGGTCCTCCACAGCGCGAGGACCACACCGTTGAAGATGACGGAGAGCACCAGAGCGATCCCCAGTTCCTGGACACCACACGCCACTCCGACGCCGATCGCGAGAAATACGTAGACCGCGTCCTTGGTGTCTTCGAGCGTCGTCCTGAAGCGAAACGCCGCGCCGATCC
>JADFLD010000230.1 GCA_022564535.1 Gemmatimonadota bacterium | reverse complement strand
GAAGTTCGCCGGGGTCCGGCCAACCCGGCGCTCGCCGGGCCTCTGGAACAGGACCTCCATGACGGGAGGAGGCAACGCCTCACTCGTGCGAACGGCCGCGCACATGCTCGCGGAGGGGCCGCTCCACACCCTCGACGTCGCGCGGGAGGTGCTCGGATTGACCGGGCACGCCGGGGCCGCCTCGGCCGCGGTCTTTCAACTTCTCGGTGCTGACCCGCGCTTTCAGGTAGACCGGGAGGGCGTGTGGAGCATCGACTCCTCCGTAGTTCCGCTCGGTGCTTCGCTCAGGGAAATCCGGTTCGCGGTCGTCGACGTCGAGACGACGGGTGGAGCAGCCTGGCGCGGGCATCGCATCATCGACATTGCGATCGTTGAAGTACAGGGCGGCGAGATCGTCGACGAGTACGAGACGCTCGTGAACCCAGGGAGCGCGATTCCCCCGATGATCGTGTCGTTGACGGGGATCACGACGAAGATGGTGAGCCGCGCCCCGTACTTCGATCACGTGGCCGGCGAGATCGCTGAGCGGCTGAAGGGGCGCGTCTTCGTGGCGCACAATGCGTCCTTCGACTGGAGCTTCGTATCCGCGGAGCTTCTGCTGGCGACCGGTGAGGCTCCCGACGTGTCGAAACTGTGCACGGTACGGATGTGCCGCCGTCTCGTGCCGCAGCTGCGGAGGCGCAATCTGGACGTCGTGACCCGCCACTTCGGGGTGGAGATCCACGGGCGCCATCGTGCGTACGGCGATGCCCTGGCGACGGCCCGCGTTCTGCTTCGCCTCCTCGACGAGGTAGCCGGGCGCGGCATCGATGATCTGGCTACCCTCCAATGGCTCCTGAAACGGAGACGAGAGAGAAAGCAGTTCGACCCCGAGCAGTTTTCGCTCGAATTATCCGGCTACGAATCGAGGAGCAGGCGAGGATGACACACGAGCAAGACGGGTTACCGCTGAGCCGCAGTACGCTGGTGGGCTCCATCCGCATTCACGGCATCGAGGCGGGTGTGCAGCAGCTCGACGGTGGGGCGATGTTCGGCGTGGTGCCGAAGCCGCTATGGGAGCGCCGGATTCCAGCCGACGCGCGCAACCGCATTCCCCTCGCCATGCGCTGCCTTCTGGTGGAGGCGCCCAACGCGCTCGTGCTCATCGACACGGGCGTCGGGAACAAGTACGACGAGAAGTTCAAAGATATTTACGGGATCGCCAATGCAGGCGATCCTACGCGTCTCGAAGATGGTATTCGGCACGCCGGATTCGACCCGTCGGACGTCGATATCGTTCTGAACACCCACTTGCACTTCGACCACGCGGGAGGCAACACGGTACGCGCGGAGGACGGAGTCGTAGGGCCCGCGTTTCCTGACGCCCGCTATGTGGTCCAAAAGGGTGAGTTGGCCTTCGCGGCCAGTCTCAACGAGCGCATCCAGGCGAGCTATCTGTCGGAGAATCTGGATGCGATTACCGAGGCCGGGCTCTGGGAGCTTCTCGAGGGCGACGCCGAAGTGACCCAAGGGGTTCGCGTGGTTCCCACGCCCGGGCACACCCCCTTCCACCAATCCATACTCATCGAGAGCGATGGCGACGTGGCGTGCTACCTCGCCGACGTATGCCCCACGTCCGCGCATCTCCCTCTCCCCTGGATCATGGGATACGACCTCGAACCCCTCGTCACCTTGGAGTCGAAGCGCGGGCTCTGGAAGCATGCGCTGGAGGAGGACTGGCTGCTCGTCTTCGAGCACGATCCCCGCGTGCCATGGGGTCGCCTCGACCCCGACGCCGACCGGATACAGCTCCGCGGGGCGTAGTCCCCGGGCGCCGTCTTGCGAGGCCGACCGGGGCTGTTTCGCGGTGCTGCGACATGACCCCACCCGCCGTTCTTGGTATCTTGCTAGGCTCTATTCCGGCCTGACCGAGAGATGTTGGAGGTCCCTCCAGGACCGGGCCCAAGAACGAAATCAGGGGTTTCCCATAGATGAGTGACGCTTCGAGAACCGCGGTCATCCTCAAGGGTGGCGCGCGTACACCCATCGGCCGCTTCCTCGGTGGTCTGAGCTCCTTTTCGGCACCGGAGTTGGGTGCGATCGTGGTGCGGGCCGCGGTGGATCGTGCGGGAATCGACGGTGGCGATGTCGATGAGGTGATCATGGGCAACGTCGTAACGGCCGGAGTCGGCCAGGCGCCTGCTCGCCAGGCGGCGGTCAACGCCGGTCTGCCTGCGACGATCCCGGCCCTGACCGTGAACAAGGTTTGCGGATCGGGCCTCAAAGCCGTGATGCTGGCGGCTCAGGCCGTCCGTGCCGGAGACGCGCGCCTCCTCGTTGCGGGCGGCATGGAGTCGATGTCGAACGTGCCCTACTACCTCCGTGGAATGCGGGGTGGGGTCAAGTTCGGCAACCAGACCGCGGAGGACGGCCTCCTCCAGGACGGGCTGTGGTGTTCATTCGGCACCTGCCACATGGGAGGGCACGCGGAGTATACCGCGACGAAGGCGGGAATCTCGCGGGCCGACGCCGACGGTTTTTCGCTGCGGTCGCACCAGAAGGCCGTGGCCGCGATCGAGGCCGGACGCTTCCGTGACGAGATCGTCCCGGTGGAAGTGAAGACCCGACGCGGGGCGACGGTCGTCGACACGGATGAGAGCCCGAGGGCCGACACTTCGCTCGAGGCGCTCGGCAAGCTGCGCCCTGCGTTCGTTCGTGACGCCCCCGACGACATCGTCGAGCATGTCGTCACGGCAGGGAACGCACCGGGGCTCAACGATGGGGCCGCGGCCGTTGTGGTCGCCTCGCTCGAGTACGCGCAGACGCACGGTCTCGAAGTCGACGCGGTCATCTCAGCCTACGCTTCCGGGGCCACCGAACCGCGAGATCTCTTCTTCGCTCCAATCGCCGCCGTGCGGCAGTTGATGGCGAAGGAGGGCAAGCAGATCGGCGACTACGAGCTCTTCGAGGTGAACGAGGCGTTTGCGGTGCAGGCGATCGCCGATCTCCGCGGCCTCGACATGGACGAGGAGCGGGTCAACGTGTACGGTGGGGCCGTGGCGCTCGGCCACCCGATCGGGGCCTCCGGTACACGCATACTCATCACCCTCCTCGGTGCGATGGAGCACAGGGGGGCGAACACCGGGCTGGCCACGCTCTGCCTCGGCGGGGGCAACGCCGTGGCGCTTTCGGTCGAGAAGGCATGACGGTGGGTCAAACGAACTCGGGACGAGGTGGAAACGCGGCATGAGCACGCTCACTCAGACTTTGAAGGGCTGGGCCTTCCAGGAAGTGGTCGAGGATCGCCGGGCTCGCCTGGCGATCGGTGTCGTTGCGTTCGCGCTCGCGACGGCGTTCGGTGCACAGGTCGCGGTCAAGCTGCCGTGGACCGTCGTTCCCATGACGCTGCAACCCCTCTTCGTCATCCTTGCGGGCGTCGTTCTGGGCCCCCGGCCCGGTGCGCTCGCCATGGCGGCGTATGTGGCGGTCGGTGCCCTGGGGGCGCCGGTCTTCTCCAATGGAGGTGCGGGTTTGCCCTGGCTCCTCGGTCCGACGGGCGGATACCTCCTCGCGGCGCCGGCGGCCGCCTTCGTCGCGGGCTTCGTTGCGGGGCGGGAACGGCCAGCGCTGCGCACGTTTGCCGGGCTTACGCTCGGTGTTGTCACGATGTATGCGGGCGGTGTATCGCAACTCCTCATTCTTTCGGGGCAGAGCGTGGGCGCCGTGCTCGCGATGGGCGTGGCACCCTTCCTGATCGGCGACGCCACCAAGATTGTCCTGGCCTTCTTCGTTGTGCGGTCGGCGAAGTGGACGAGCCCAGGGCGCTCCTAGGAGGGGACGTCGCGCATTCTGAAGTCGCCGGACGGCAATTCGCTCTGCTTCGACACCGTAACTCCGGCTGGACTTCCCAGTCCCTCAGCACGCTCAAAAAAACAAATCATGTCGCAGCCCCTATTTGCGGGAGCTGAGGCGCGCGCATAATCGCCGGTAGGTGCTCAAGTAGATCGGGGTCGCTGAGTTGGCCGACAGTCTGCCCGTTGGGAAGCAGCTTGAACTGGAAGAACCCGAAGCGGTCGCCATACCTAGTCGCGGCCACGCATCGGGCCTTGACATCGTGATAGAGCGTCGTCGCGGCCTGCCGACGGGCGGCGCTCGTGTTCGACTCCGTCGTACTAAAGACAGGCAGCACGGGCCATACAATCTTGTATCTCGACCCCTTCATATCGAATTGAAGCATGAACGCCTCGCGCCCATCCTGCTCGCCTATTGCCTGAAAGATGTTCGACCCCCCGTGGCTCCTGATCTGGCCGATCGCCAACTCGATCCACTGCGCTGGCGTGCGCGTCGTGCCGGTTCTCCAATAATCAACAGCGTCGGCGTAAGGTAGTTTCACCGCGCATCCCCAATCAGCAAGCAGGCAGCC
>JADFLD010000229.1 GCA_022564535.1 Gemmatimonadota bacterium | reverse complement strand
TTCGCCAACGGAAGCTTCAAAACAGCTTCAATTACTTCACGTCTTTCGGCTTCCCCTACCAGTTCGGATCGATCTTCAACAATATCGTGAACCCGCGCTTCGGCGGGTCAAGAGGCGGGGGCGTTTTCTTCTTCTGACCCTGGCGGTTGTGCGACTACACTGGTCATCAGCGTCCGGTTACGTTCGGCCGCAGGCCCGCGCCTGACAGCACAAGACGTCGCGCCCCCAGGTCGTAGACGTCGCCCGGGCTCAGATACGAGAGGGAGATCAGGGTCAGTGGATCGGTGACGTCGTAGATCGCCACTCGGCCGCCGATGACTCTCGCCAGGTCCCCCGCGACGATGATTGCGGCGCCTTCGTCGAGTCCGATGCCCAGGAGTTGCGGCTCGCGA
Organism: Gemmatimonadota bacterium; assembly: GCA_022564535.1. The sequence continues at coordinate 4,027 of JADFLD010000229.1, read as the reverse complement.
CGTAACACCTCGAACATCTCGTTCTCCCGACCCCGTGCGAGAAGGTGTTGATCCACAGCCACGTTTCGAAGGAACCCGAAGCCGACGGCCCTTTCCTTCGCGATGATTTCCACGTTCTCCTCGCCGCCTCGCAGCAGAAAAGATGCGAGCGCCGAGGCTCCCGCGGAGTTGCCACCGATGACACCACCCCGCTGTAGCACCCGTTCGAGCTGGCGGTGGGTTTCGGTGTTCAGGTATACGTCGACCAGACGCCACTGGCGGCCACCCGAAAACCAGACGCCCGTGGCCCGCTCCAGAGGTGCCGCGAAGCCCTCGAGGTCTGCGACCGCGGCACTACGCGTGTGCAGGATCTCGAGTCGCTCGACTCCAGCCTTCTTCAGCTCCTGAATGGCCGTCCAGCCATCGTGGGAGCCGGACTCGCTGCCGGCAGTCGGTATGAGGACGATGCGGGCGTCGGGTCCCCCGGCCATCTCCACGAACCGCTCATAGATCGCGGGGTCGAGAGCGCCTCCTCCAGCGGCGATGATCGCACCTCGGGGAGGACCCACGCACGGTCGGGTACACGTCTGCGCACTACTCTCCGTCCCCGACCCTGCTGTAGCCATGATGGCAAGGAACAGGGGTACGCATCGTGCCCTACTGCGTGCTACCCCGGTGTCATCATGTGCCCTCTTATAGGTACGGGTTCTCCCCCGAGGCGTGATCGGTGATGTCGTGGACGGCCGTCAGTTCAGGGACGGCTTCACGGAGCATACGCTCGACCCCTTGCCTCAACGTCATGGCCGACAACGCGCATCCCTGGCATCCACCACTCATCTCGACGTAGATGTCGGTCTCTTCGACGCTCACGAGGGAGATCATCCCCCCATGGGAGGCGATCGCGGGGTTGACCTGAGAGTCCAAGACGTCGCGGACCTTGTCCGCGAGGACTCCCGTCGGCTCGCCGTTTTTCGAGACGGCTACCGATGCCGGAGTCACCTCGAATCCACTCTCGTTCACCCGATCGACGTAGTCGACGACGGCACCTTCGAGCGCGGTGGTGTCACCCTCGGCGACGAATACGGAGAACCCCCCGCCGTCGATCTCTCGTTCATTATCCTGACACTCGCTCGGATCGACTATAGTGAGGTCGAAGACACGCGCATTGCGGGCGCCGCTCACGCTGATGCGCAGGGCCTTTCCCTCAGCACCGTCTTCACCCAGAAAGGAGAGGACCATGTCGCGCGCCCGGTCGGTGAACGTGATCATCGGGATCGTTCCGAAGCTCGAGGGTCGATCGCGCCCCTTCGTAGGGCAGGACCCAACATGATACCCCCCGGTACGCTTCGAGTTCGACGCCGAACCCGGGGCGTTGATCGCCCCCTTGGGTGCCGGTACCTTTGGCGGCCCGTAACCAAGCCCGAAAACCCATACACCCCAAGGCTTTTCATGCCTGACGCGGATCTCATGGACAAGCTGGTGTCGTTGTCCAAACGACGTGGCTACATCTTCCAGTCGTCGGAGATTTACGGCGGCACAGGGTCGGTCTGGGACTACGGCCCGTTGGGCGTCGAACTCAAGCGAAACATCAAGGACCGCTGGTGGTCGTCGATGGTGCACCGCAGAGACGACATCGAGGGGCTCGACGCCGCGATTCTCATGAACCCGAAGGTGTGGGAGGCGTCAGGGCACGTCGACGGCTTCTCGGATCCTCTCGTCGAGTGCGCGAACTGCCACCGTCGGTTCAAGGCGGACCTGCCCGAGGTAGAGGGCGGACAGTGTCCGACGTGTGGAACCCGAGAAGCCTTCGGCGAGCCCCGTATGTTCAACCTCATGTTCAAGACGTTCATGGGGCCGGTCGAGGACTCCACCGCCACCATATACCTTCGGCCGGAGACGGCTCAGGGCATCTATGTGAACTTCCTGAACGTCCAGGGCGCTGCCCGCCAGAAGGTGCCGTTCGGGATCGCACAGATCGGGAAGGCGTTTCGAAACGAGATCACGCCGGGGAACTTCATATTCAGGACCCGCGAGTTCGAGCAGGCGGAAATGCAGTTCTTCGTGAAGCCCGGCGACGACGACGAGTGGTTCGATCGATGGATGGAGATCCGCATGCAATGGCACAAGGATCTCGGCATCCGCCCGGAGAAGCTCCGCTTCCACGAGCACGGGCCCGACGAGCTCGCCCACTACGCGAAGAAAGCGTACGACATAGAGTATGAATTCCCCTTCGGATGGAGGGAATTCGAGGGGATTCACAACCGGACCGACTTCGACCTCTCGCGCCACCAAGAGCATTCCGGAAAGCGACTCGAGTACATCGATGCGAGTTCGAACGAGCGCTACCTGCCTTATGTCGTAGAAACGTCGATGGGTGTCGATCGCACGCTGCTCGTAGTGCTCCTGGACGCGTACCGGGAGGAGGACATCGAGGGCGAAACACGCGTCGTTCTCGGGCTGAATCCGTCGCTCGCCCCGATCAAGGCGGCGGTCTTTCCGCTCGTGAAGAAAGATGGCATGCCCGAGATTGCGCGTAAGATCAGCGATGCTCTTCGGGCCGCGGCCGTCCCGGCGTTCTACGACCAGTCGGGAGCGATCGGGCGCCGGTACCGTCGTCAGGATGAGATAGGTACGCCCTGGTGCGTCACCGTCGACGGTGAGTCCGTGGAGTCGGGCACGGTGACCATCCGAGACCGTGATTCCCGGCAGCAAGTACGGGTCTCGACCGATCAGGTCGTTCTCTGGATCCAAGAGAGGCTCGATTGATGGACGACATCATCATTTATGCCGCAGGTGAGATCCACAGCGACTGGCGGAACGATCTGCGTGCTCAACTCGAGAAACGAGACGTGGATGCCGATATCGTCGGCCCCCAGGAGGCCCACGACCGGTCGGACTCGGTAGGGGAAGACATTCTCGGGGAGCAACCCGGTCCGAGGTATCGCGACTTGATGGGCGCCCGTGTGAATACACTGCGCACCCGCGTGCTGATGCAGCGGGCCGATCTGTGTGTCGCCTACTTCGGGCCGAAGTACAAGCAATGGAATACAGCGTCCGATGCCGGAGCGGCACTCGCCAACGGCCTCCCGCTCGTGCTCGTCCGTGCCGAGGAGCACATTCACGCGCTCAAGGAGGTCGACGCCCTCGCGACCCTCACGGTCGAGACGCTCGAGCAGGCTGCCGAGGCGATCGCGTACATATTCGAATAGCGCTGCAGCCGCGCCGACGGGCCCCCGCTCGGCGCAGATCGGGCGGTAGCCCCTTGTCGAGCTGCCACCTATACTCTCCCGCGGCCGCCCACGGATTTCGTGACCGGCCGCTCACGTATTCCACCGCTGCGCGAACACGCCACCCGACTGCCGGAGTGCCTCCGTGACGTCGAAGTCAGAAGTCTTCAGTTCTCGTTGGGGGATGCTCTTGGCCATGCTCGGCATGGCCATCGGCACAGGCAACATCTGGCGCTTTCCGCGTATCGCGGCGAGCAACGGGGGTGGTTCGTTTCTCGTGGCGTGGGTCGTCTTCCTACTCCTCTGGTCCGTGCCGCTTCTGATTCTCGAGTTCGGAATGGGCAAGGCGACCCGCCAAGGTGCGATCGGGTCATTCGTACAGACGCTCGGGCCCGGCTTCGCATGGATGGGTGCGTGGATCGCCTTCGTCGCGACGGCGATCATGTTCTACTACAGCGTCGTCATGGGCTGGACCATTCGCTTCTTCGTCGGAACCCTCACAGGCGAGATCCCCGGCGCGACGCCCAGCGCCTTTTGGGACGGCTTCCATTCGACGCCCGGGGCGGTCCTCACGCACTTCGTAGCGATGGGCATGGCGCTGTTCGTGGTATGGCGAGGGGTGAGGGGCATCGAGACGGCGGCGAAGGTGCTCATCCCCAGCCTCGTCGCGCTCGTGCTCCTGCTCACGATTCGAGCCGTCACACTGCCGGGAGCGGGTGCGGGATTGGCCTTCCTCTTCACGCCTGATTGGTCGGCGCTGGCGGATTACGAGATCTGGATTCAGGCCCTGACGCCGAACACATGGGATCCCGGAGCGGGGT
>JADFLD010000006.1 GCA_022564535.1 Gemmatimonadota bacterium | reverse complement strand
GAGCCCGACCGCAAGAGAGCCGTCGGAATGGAAGTCGTCTCGACCGGGGCCGAATCCCGATTGCGCACCGCTTTCATCGATTTGGACCCTGCGCTCGAGGCTCGAAAAGAACCCGGACAACGTTGCGGTGATCGTCATGTGCGGCAGCACGCTCGACACCGGAATGTCGACCAGGCCGGACCCGTATCGGAGCGTACTCGGCATCGTCGGCGTCTGACCGGAGACACCCGACGCGGCAAAGACGACTCCGGCGATTCCGGTCAGTGCGCCGACCGCGAGACTCCGCAGTGAGCTCCTCGGAGCGGTCGCTCCTCGCGCGGGACGGTAGTCGGACAACCGAATCAATCTACGAGTCGGTCTTCGATGGCTCTGAGGCGGCGTGCGATCGACAGGGTCCAGCCACCCGTGAGGACGACGACGATGGTGTACGCCGCGAAGACGTGCCAGTACGGGCGCAGGGTCTGCTGCGCCCGAGCGGAGACCTCGGGCAAGCCTTGGATTTCCTGCGCGCCGAGCACGACTGCGGCGAGGCCGAGCGTCAAGACTGGAAGGACCGTGCGGAACGCGAAGCGGACTATGGGCATGATCATCGTGGGTCAGACTGGGTTGCGACGGGCTCGGACGTCCACTTCGGCACGCAAGCTCTCGAGCGCGTACCGAAGAAGGAAGAGTCCGAAGAAAAGAACGGTAAAGGCTGCGAGTCCGACGAGAAGCGTGGCCAGCATATCGCCGGGAAGCGTCGGTCCCTCGGGCTTCGCGATCACGGGCGTGGGATGCAAGGAGCGGAACCAGATTACACTCAGGTGGATGAACGGAATGTCGAGCGCGCCGGCGATCGCGACGACGGCGGCAAACCGCTTTCCCTTGGCAGGATCCTCGGTCGAGTTGCGCACCATGAAGTACCCGAGGAAGATGAACCAGAGCAACAGCGTCAACGTGAGCCGCGGCTCCCACGTCCAGTAGGTCCCCCAGGCGATCCGGCCCCATAGCGGTCCGGTCGTGAGCACGATCGTGGCGAAGACCATCCCACCCTCGGCGGCACACAGCGCCGCCCGATCCAGGCGGTCGTCCCGAAGCCAAAGATACATGGCGCTCGTGAGCGCGGAGATTCCGAACGCCATGAACGCCGTCCACGCGGCCGGCACGTGCACGTAGAAAATTCTTTGGACGACTCCCTGGTTGAGCTCGGTGGAGACCCAGAAGAACGACATCCACAGAACCGTGATCAAGCCGGCAAGCCCCAGAAGCGTCAGGGCCGTCCCACCACGTCTGACTCCAGCGGTCGACATCAATCCTCCACGACGAAACGGAAGAGAATCGCGCCGGCAGCAAGCGTCGCGAGGGCAAAGGCTCCGAGCATGCGTACGCTTCCTTCGATTTCTGAAAAGGGGCGTCCCGCGATCAAGCGGCCGGTGGCCCCCACACCGTAGATGACCAAGGGCACGAGGAGGGGAAAAATGAGAATCGGCAGCAGAGTCTCCCCCATGCTCGTGCCGGTCGTGATCGCGGCGAATAGGGTGCCGAGCGCGACGAAGCCCAGCGACCCGAGCCCGAGCACCAAAACAAGCCCCCCGAGATTCGCGCTCAGATCGAGGGCGAAGAACAGCGCGTAGACGCCTAGGACAAGCAACGAAACGACGTAGAGGAGCACGAAGTTCGCGAAGGTCTTCGCAAAGAAGACGGCATCCTTCGGCACCGGCGACGTCAAGATGCCCTGGAGCGCGTCGTCCTGACCCTCGAGGTGAAACGTACGCCCCACTCCGAGGAGGCCCCCGAAGACCAATGTCATCCAAATGAGTCCGGCCGCGACGTCTTCGGGCCGCGTGGTCGTCCTGTCGATCGAGTAATTGAAGAGCACCGCGGCCAGCACCGCGAACGCTCCCATCGCCGTGACCCTCTCGCGGGTGCGCAACTCGACCAGAAGGTCCTTCCAGACGATGGCGCGAATCTGATTCAGGTAGGTGCTCATGAGCGACCCTCCACCACGCGGTGGTAATGGCGCTCGAAACCCTCGCGCTCGATCTCTTCCCGAGCGCCCTCCCAGGCGAAACGCCCCGAAACCTGAATCGCCACTCGGCTCGCCAGTTCCAGTCCCTCCGCAAGGTTGTGTGTCACCATCACCACGGTCCTGCGGCCGTCACGTAACTCGGAGAGCACTCCGCGGAGAACCGCCGCCGCCGAGGGGTCGAGGCCGGTGTAAGGCTCATCCAAAAACACGATGTCCGGATCATGCAGCAGAGCGCGAGCGAGCGAGAGGCGCTGGCGCATGCCGTGTGACAGCTGTCGCACCAAGACCTTCGCGCGAGCTTCGAGTCCAACCCGCGCGAGCCGTTCCGGAATCAGACGATCGAGGTCTTCAAGACCGAAGAGTCGACCGTAGAACCGTAGATTCTCCTCCGCGGTGAGTTGGCCGTAGAGGAACCCACGGTGCGAGAGCACGCCGATCCCGTGCCGCCATCCGGCGTCCCCGTACGACAGTCGCTTGCCCCGTAAGAACACCTCCCCTCGGGTGGGGCGCATCGCTCCGGCGAGCATGCCGAGGAGCGACGACTTCCCCGCCCCGTTCGGACCGAAAATCGTGAGGAACTCCCCCTCCGAGAGGGATACGTCGATCCCGTCCACCGCCACGACCGGACCGTATTCGCGGACCAGATTGCGCGCTTCCAAGACCGGGCCCAGCGCGGCCTCGGGGACGACCTCGGAAGCGGGTGGGTGCGCCGTGGCCGTGCGGGTCAACTTGCGACCCGGTCGCCCAGCGCGTGACCGCACGCCGAGCAGAACCGACTCCCTTCCTCGTTCGTGTATGTGCACTCCGGGCAAGCGAAGCCCGCCCTGAGGCCAGATCGAAGCGCCGCAATCTCGGCCTCCACGTCCTCGTCGGCTCTCGCCGCCGAACCGTCGCGAGCCGCCTCGTCGGCTTCGAGCGCTGCGAGGGCCTCCGCGGTGAGCTCGCCCTTGAGCGAACGGTAGTCGTTCTCGTCGAGCTTGCCCGCCAGGAAGTCGTATTCGACGTCCCTCAACGCCAGAAGCGCCACCCGTTTGCGGGCCTCGGTCTCGGTCATCTCGTGGTCTTGGCGCTCGAGCGACGCGTGAATCCCCTTGACCACCGGCTGGAGGATGAAGAGCACGACCGCTGCGGCCACCAGAGCTACGCCCAGGTAGAGCGTCACGAGAGGGCTCCGCTCCGGTTCAGTCCGCAGCCTCTGCCAACGCTGGCTCGGTCTCGGACTCCGATGTCGAAGCCTGCGCCGCCATCGTCCGATCCACACTCGGCCAGAGCGCGATAACCGTACCGAACACGATCATCATGCAGCCGAACCAGATCCAGCTCACGAGTGGCTTGATCAGAACTTGCAGATCGATGCCCTGGGCGCCGGACTCGGCCCGAATCGCTCCGTCGGTGTCGTTCAGGGCAGACAGAATGAGGTACAGATCCTCTCGCACGATGGAGCGAATGCCGACCTCCGTCATGGGCTGCGTATTGCGGTTCGTGTACTGGCGTTTCTCCGTCGTGAGAATGCCCTTGGGCACTCCGTCCTGCGCGACTGAAACCGTCGCGATCGCCTGCCATAGGAGGTTGCGCTGTCCCCTGCCGAGCGACATGGATAGCCCTTCGTATGTCAGCGTGTACGTGTGTCCGAAGGGCGAAACGACCTCCATCTGGTCGCCCGGCTGCACGTTGAAGCGCTCATCGATGTTGTAGGCGGCGCCCGCGAACGCGATGCACATCATCACGAATCCGACGTGTACGATGTAGCCCCCCCACCGGCGACGGTTTCGGGTCACGAGATGGAAGAGCGCCAGCACGTAGCCCTCTCCCTCGATACGCGCCCGCGCCCGCGTGCCCTTCCAGAACTCCGTGAAGAGAACCGTGAGCACGAAAGCCGAGATGCCGAAGGTGACCAGAGCGAGCTCATGCCGCGCGCCCATGATCCAGAGGACCGCGGCGGTGACGAGACCCACCACGACCGGCGTGGCGAAGTTCTTTTGAAGGTTGCGCCGCGTCGCCCGCCTCCAGGCGATGACGGGACCAACACCGACGAGCGTCAGGAGGATCAGACCGAGCGGAAAATTCACCATCTCGAAGAAGGGCGGCCCGACGCTGATCTTCTGGCCGGTAATGCCCTCGGAAATAAGTGGGAACAGCGTTCCCCACGCGACTGCGAAGGCCACCCCCAACAGCATCAGGTTGTTGAACAGGAACGCCGACTCGCGGGAGAAAAACGACTCGATCTGGTTTTCGCTACGCAACTGCGGCAAGCGGTACAGAATCAGCACAACGCACACCGCGAGCACCGCACCCATGAAACCCAGGAACATGTAGGCGATCCGGAGCTCCTGGGAGAAGGAGTGCACGGACTCGATGAGCCCCGATCGGGTCAGGAAGGTCGCGAAAATCGTGAGAAGGAACGTCATGAGCACCAACGACATGTTCCAGACCTTCAGCATGCCGCGGTGTTCCTGGATCTGGATGGAGTGCAGGAACGCCGTCGCGGTCAGCCACGGCAGCAGGGAGGCGTTTTCCACCGGGTCCCAGAACCAGTAGCCGCCCCACCCGAGCTCCTCGTACGCCCATCGCATGCCGAATACGATCCCCACAGAGAGGAAGAGCCAGCTCGTCAGAATCCACCGGCGCGTGAGCTGAATCCAACGCGCGTCCAATCGCCCGTTCAGGAGCGAGGCCACGGCGAACGCGAACGGGACGGAGAACGACGTGAAGCCGAGGTAGAGCGTCGGAGGGTGGATCGTCATCCAATAGTTCTGGAGCTGAGGATTCAGTCCCTGCCCATTCGCCGGAATGAAGTCGAGTCGCTCGAACGGGTTCACGTCCGCGAACAGGAGAACGACGATGAAGAAGCCGGTGATCGTGTGGAGCACGCCCGCCACGTAGGGCATGAACTCCCGGTTCTTATTACGGTTCGTGAAGACGCACACGCTCGAGAAAAAACCGAGCAGGAGCGCCCAGAAGAGGAGCGACCCGCGTTGGCCGGCCCAGAGCCCCGTGATCTTGTAGAAGAGCTCGAGCTCGATGTTCGAGTAGCTCGCCACGTACAGGTACTCGAAACGGTCACCGAGGAAGGCGGCGGTTACGCCGGCCGACGCGAGAATCAGGAGGCCGAATACCGCGTAGATGCTCCGCTCGGCACTCAGAACCAGGTCGCCACGCTGCGTGCGCCCGCCCGCGTAGCCGAGCACCATGCCCCAAATCACTACGGGAAGGGAGATCCAGAGAGCAAACTCTCCGAGAATCGTCACCCTACGTAGCCCTGCAAGTCCTCCGGCGCGGCCTCGTATCGGCTACCGCACTTGGTCAGGAGCGTCGTCGCCTCGAACACCCCGTCGGCCCGCATTCGGCCCTCCAGGACGACCTCGATTTCGTCGGTGAAGGTGTCCGGCAACGCGTCCCGATACTCCACGACGAATGTGATCTCCTGATCCACGAGGTCTCGCACCGTAAACACATGCAGAAGCTCACCTTCGACGCGTGCGTAAGTGCCGGGAATCACCTGCGCACCAACCCTCACGCCTACCTCATGGAACGTGGGGTCAGCGGCGACTCTCTGGAGCAGCTCGACCGGGGTCACGTAGTAGACCATGGTCTCGCTGATACCGGTCCAGATCAGGTAGGTCACTACGCCCGCAACCCCCACCAGGCCCACCATGAAACGCCCGTTCTTATTCATGTCATCCTCCCCGGAGGGTTTCCATGACTGTCGTATGAATCTAGCGTGTGGCGGTAGCCGCGGAACAGTCCGGGAAATCCCCTACGGGCGAGCAAGCAGTCCTACCCACAAGTGATCACTCCCCGGGGTCCCGAGCCCAAGCTACCGTCGCACGGACGGCCCGCCTCCACTGCCCCATGAGCCGGGCCCGCTCCTCAGAGGTGCTCGTGGGCTCGAAACGGGTCGCCTCACCCTGCGCGGAGATGAAGTCTTCTGCCGATGACCAGACGCCGCTCGAGATACCGGCCAATCCCGCGGCTCCCAGCGCCGTAGTCTCCACCATCGCTGGGCGCCGGACCGGAGTGTCGATCACGTCGGCCTGAAAGCTCATGAGCCAATCGTTGAGCGCCGCGCCGCCGTCGACCCGCAACTCGGTCGTCTCTACGCCCGAGTCGGCCTCCATGGCCTCGAGCACATCTGCGGTACCGTACGCCATCGCCTCGAGGGCTGCCCTCACAACGTGGCTGCGCGTCGTGCCCCGTGTCACGCCGAAAAGGGTGCCGCGGGCCTCCGGCTCCCAGTGCGGGGCACCCAGACCGACGAAGGCGGGGACGAAGTACACATCGCCGTTGTCTTCGAGGTCACTCGCCATCGCCTCCGATTCCGCCGCCGACCCGAGAAGCCCGATCCCATCGCGCAGCCACTGCACCGCCGCCCCCGCGATGAAGACCGAACCCTCGAGCGCGTACGCCAGTCCACCTTCCCGGTCGCACGCCACGGTGGTGAGCAGCCCGTGTTTCGATGAGACCGGCGTGTCGCCCGTGTGAAGCAGGAGAAACACGCCGGTTCCGTACGTGTTCTTCGCAAGGCCCGCACTCCAGCATCCCTGTCCGAAGAGCGCCGCCTGTTGGTCCCCCGCCACGCCGGCGATGGGCACCTCGATACCGAGATGTGCGCCGACCGTCGTACCGAAGTCACCGGCACTTCGAACGATCTTCGGCAGCATCACCTCCGGTACTCCGATGAGATCGAGCGACCACGGGTCCCACTTCGCGTCACGCAGGTTGTACAGGAGCGTGCGCGAAGCGTTCGTCGGATCGGTGACGTGCGATGCGCCGTCGGTGAGACGCGCGATCAGCCAACTGTCGATGGTGCCGACGGCCAGCCCGCCCGCCTCGGCCCGCACCCTGAGCTCCGGATACTCCTGGAGCAACCAGGCGATCTTCGTCGCGGAGAAGTAGGGGTCGAGCACGAGACCGGTCCGAGCTCGCACCTCGTCCTCGTGCCCGGCCTCCTTGAGCGCTCGGCACATCGGCGCCGTCCTCCGATCCTGCCAGACGATCGCCCGATGCACGGGCTCGAGAGTCTCGCGATCCCACATGACCACAGTCTCTCGCTGATTGGCGATTCCGACGGCACGAACATCGGCGCCCGTGGCCGCGTCGAGCGCCTCGCGCGCAACGCGTCGTGTGACGTCCCAGATTTCCAATGCGTCGTGCTCGACCCACCCGGGACGGGGAAAGTATTGGGTGAACTCCGAGTACGCGCGGCCGAGGACTCGTCCGTCCTGGCTCACGACGAGACACGTGGAACCGGTCGTGCCCTGGTCGATCGCGAGTACCGAAGGAACGCTCATGTGCGCACCAGCGTGCCGAAGTCGAAACGCCATCCCACCTGCCCGAGCAGATCGAGAAAGACGCCGACTGGGAATCCGACAACCGTATAATAGTCCCCGTCGATTCCGGCCACCAACGCCGCCCCCTGCCCCTGGATCCCGTACGCGCCCGCCTTGTCCAGCGGTTCGCCGGTGGAGACGTAGGCCGTGGTGGTGGCGTCGTCGAAAGCGCGCATCCGCACCCGGGTGCGCGAGACAGCGCTCACGGTTCCGTGGGCTCCGGCAATCGCCAAGCCGCTGAGAACCTCGTGCGTTCGACCCGACAGCGACGCCAGCATGGCCACGGCGTCGTCGGCATCGACCGGCTTCGGCAGAACCCGAGCCCCGTCGAGCACGATCGTATCACCTCCGATCACGAGCGCGTCGGCCACCCCACGCGACACCGCCTCCGCCTTGGCCCGCGCGAGTCGCTCGACGTGCTCAGCAGGGGTCTCGCCCGGCCGATAGGCTTCGTCGATCTCCGCCGGCCGGATCTCGGGCTCCAATCCCAACTGCCGCATGACGTCCGCGCGACGAGGTGAACCGGACGCGAGCACGAGTCGCGGGATCATTCTCGCTCCAGCACCAGGGTGACCGGGCCATCGTTGACCAGGTCGACCTCCATCGATGCGCCGAACTCACCGGTCTCGACCACGCCGCCGGTCCGGCTCCGAAGCGCCACGACGAAGCTCTCGTAAAGGGGCCTGGCGAGCTCGGGCGGCGCGGCGTCCACGAAACTCGGCCGGCGCCCTTTGCGCGTGTCGCCATAGAGCGTGAACTGGCTCACGACCAGGAGGTCTCCGGAGACGTCGTCCAGGGAGAGGTTCATCTTGCCGTCGGCGTCAGGGAAGACGCGCAATCCGACGATCTTCTCCGTCATCCAGGAGATGTGCGCCGCCCCGTCGCCCGTTCGGAATCCCACGAGGAGAAGGTGCCCGCGGCCGACGCGTCCTACGACCTGGCGTTCCACACGGACCTCGGCGCGCGTGACCCGCTGAAGTACGACCCTCATCGAAGGAACTCGCCCGGGGCCTGTACGCGAACCCCGGCATCCGGGTAGACCGCCCTCACTCCACCGTGACGGACTTGGCGAGGTTCCTCGGCTGATCGACGTCCGAACCCCGCATCACCGCGATGTGGTACGCGAGCAATTGCAGCGGGATGGTCGTCAGCACCGGAAGCAAGTGCGGCAACGTATGCGGCACCTTGATCATGTGATCGACCTTGCCCTGAAGCTCGGGCGCGTCGTCGCTCACGACGGCGATAATGCGCCCCTGACGCGCCCTCACTTCTTCGATATTGGACACGACCTTGGAGTAGATCGGGTCGCGCGGCGCGAGCACCACGACCGGCATGTCGTCGTCGATGAGGGCAATCGGTCCGTGCTTCATCTCCGCCGCCGGGTAGCCCTCGGCATGGATGTAGCTGACCTCCTTCAGCTTGAGCGCACCCTCCAGCGCCACCGGGAATTGGTACCCGCGGCCGAGGTAGAGGAAGTTCCTTGAATCGACGTACTGGGCAGCGAGATCGCGGATCTCATCGTCGAGCTTGAGAACCTCGGCGACCTGACTCGGCAACTCCTGCAGGGCTTGTACGATCTCGCGGCCCTGCACCACCGACATGTGACGTCGGCGCGCCATGAAGAGCGTGAAGAGGGAAAGCGCTACCAGCTGGCTCGTGAAGGCCTTTGTCGATGCCACCCCGATTTCCGGGCCGGCGTGCAGGTAGATGCCGAACTTCGTTCGCCGTGCGATCGTCGAGCCCACCGCGTTGACGATTCCCATCGTCGACAGCCCTCTCTGTTCCGCTTCCTTGAGCGCGGCGAGCGTATCGGCAGTCTCGCCCGATTGACTGATCGCGAGCGTCAGCGTCCCGTCCTCGAGCACGGGATTGCGGTAACGAAATTCCGAAGCGTACTCGACGGTCACTGGAATCCGGGCAAGCTCCTCGAGCATGTATTCGCCCACCAGTCCCGCGTGCCAACTGGTGCCGCACGCGGTAATCACGATGCGCTGAATGCGGCCGAGGTCGAACTGGTGATCGACGATTCCGCCCAGCCGGGCGTCACCGTCCTCGAGAAGGAGCCGGCCCCGCATGACGTCCGCGAGGCTGGCGGGCTGATCGAAGATCTCCTTGAGCATGAAGTGGTCGTATCCGCCCTTCTCGATGGCGTCGAGGTCCCAGGTGACCTCGTGAACACCGCGACTGACCTCCTGCCCTCCGAGCTGATAGGTGCGGTAGCCGTCGGGCGTGAGGACGGCGTAGTCGCCGTCGTCGAGGTACACGACGTCACGCGTCACACCGATCACCGCGGCCGCGTCGGATCCGGCCAGCATCTCACCGTTCTTGCCCACGCCGATCAAGAGCGGACTGCCGCGGCGAGCCACGACGATCTTGTCCGGGTCCCGCGACGACACGACCGCGATTCCGTAGGCGCCTTCCACTTGCCGCAGGGCGGCGGCGACGGCCTCCTCGAGCGGCTCGCCGTCCCGCCACAGGTAGTCGATCAGGTGGACCACGACTTCGGTATCGGTCTCCGAGGCAAACTCGTACCCCTCCTGCAGGAGCTGGCCTTTGATGACGCCTGAATTCTCGATGATGCCGTTGTGGACGAGCGCGATGTCGCCGCTCATCGACGTATGGGGGTGGGCGTTGGACTGATTCGGCGCCCCATGGGTAGCCCAACGAGTGTGGGCGATTCCGCACGTCGCGCTTTTCGGAAACGCCTCCAGGGCTTCTTCCAGCACTCGGATTTTCCCCGGGCGCTTGAGAACCGTCAGCCCCTCACCATTGAGGAGCGCCACCCCGGCCGAGTCGTAGCCCCGGTATTCGAGACGATTCAGGCCAGCCATCAAAATGGGTAGTGCCTCTTTCGACCCTACGTAGGCGACGATACCGCACATCCGTGTCTACCTCCTTTCTCAGGGCAACGCCGCGCCAACCTTCTCAACCTCCCACCATCGTGCACCGCGGGACGATCACGCCACGCCGGACAGAACCTCACCCGCCCGCTTGACCAGCGCTCGGGCCGAACCGACGTCCAGCGCCTCCGCGATCAGGCGAACGACCGGCTCGGTGCCGGACGGACGCACATGCAACCAGGCCTTCTTCGCGGGCCATGCCAGTCGAAGGCCGTCCGAATCGTCCCTCGTGTCCGCAGCCAAGTCCGCTTCCAGCGCCGCGTAGCCCGCGCTCAGTGCCTCAAGCGGGAACGACACCTTTTCTTTGACGATGCTGTACTCCGGCCACCGTCCCGCAGCCTCAGAGGGTGTAACCCCCTGCTCTGCAAGGTGCTGCAGAATCAGCGCAGATGCCAGCGGCGCATCGCGCGTGTAGTGGAGCGCTGGCAGAATCACGCCCCCATTCCCTTCACCGCCGACCACGGCCCCCTCGTCTTGCATCCGGCGGGCGACGTTGACCTCGCCGACCGGAGCCCGATGGAACGGCGCATCGAACGCCCGCGCCACGTCCTCGACGATTTGACTGGTCGAGAGGTTCGTCACGACCGGTCCCGGATACCGCTGAAGCACCGCCGCAGCCGCAAGCGCAAGCGTGAGATCCTCTCCCATGGGACGGCCGGTCTCATCGACGAGTGACAGTCGATCCACGTCCGGGTCGATCCCCAGGCCGATCGCGGCCCCGCTCTGCGTGACGAGTTCGCCCAGCCCTGAGAGGTTCGCGGCGGTCGGTTCCGGGTCCCGGGGGAAGTACCCGTCCGGGTCCATTCCCATACCGACGACTTCGCAGCCGAGCCTACCCAACAGATCGGCCATGACCGGCCCACCTGCGCCGTGCACGCAGTCCACGGCGACCTTGAGCGCCCTCGATCGGATCTTGTCCACGTCGATGTGCGGGAGCGAGAGAATTCGCTCCAGGTGCCGTGCCCACGCGCCGTCTTCCTGCCTTACGTCGCCGAGCTCGTCCCACGCGGCTCGGGGCGGATCCTGCTCGGCGAGGTAGCGCCTGAAGCGGGCCGATCTGTCGGCGTCCAGAAACATCCCCTCGCTCGACACCAGCTTGAGCGCGTTCCACTCTGCGGGATTGTGGCTCGCGGTGACCGCGATCCCACCAATTGCCCCCTGGTCTCGAACAGCCATCAGGAGGGTCGGCGTAGGAACAACGCCGAGGTCGACGATGTCGCAACCCACCGACTGGAGCCCGGCCGTCACGGCCCGCACGAACATCGGGCCCGAGACGCGCGAATCCCGGCCGACACACACGGTACGCCCGCCCTCGATCTCTCTTAGATGCGCGCCGAGCGCCGCCGCGATTCCAGCCATCAGCTCAGGAGTGAGCGGAGCCCCGACCCGACCCCGAACGCCCGAGACGCTCACCATCAGCCCTTCAGGAAGATGAATCGGCACCAAGGCCCTCAGAGTGGTTAGAACGTCAAGGAACACGTGATGTTTCGGCGTGTGGCGGGCGCCTCGCCAAGTTTCGTCGAGGGGGTCGCTCGCGTCAACGGACCTTGTCGCGCCAGCGGTAGCGGGGGCGACACTCGATGGCCTAGATTGCCGCTTCCTGCCCGTTGCGACCGGGCGCCCTCAACCGACACCACCGAACGAAGGACATCCACATGGGCCAAGAGGCTATGAAGGGCCTCTCTTTCGGCACCCTCGCGATCCACGCAGGCGTGACTCCGGAGCCAGTCACAGGGGCCATCATGACCCCGATCTTCCAGACCTCGACGTACGTCCAGCCGGCCGTCGGCGAGCCGCGCAACGGAACGTACGACTACGGGCGCACCGCAAATCCGACGCGCGAAGCGCTCGAGGCGAACATCGCCGCCCTCGAAAACGGCGCCCACGGGATCGCCTTCGCGTCGGGCCTGGCCGCGATCGAAGCCGTCGTGAAACGCCTCTCCGCCGGCGACCACGTGGTGAGCGAAGAGAACACGTACGGCGGGACTACACGGATGTTCAACTTCGTCCTCAGCCGACTGGGAATCGAGTTCTCCTACGTCGACGCGCGCGACACCGACGCCGTGGCGGCGGCCATGCGCCCGAACACGAAGCTCGTCCATGTGGAGACGCCCACGAATCCGATGATGCGGCTCTGCGACATCGCGGCGATCGCCGAGGTCGCCCATGACGCGGGCGCGCTCCTCGCGGTCGACAACACCTTTGCGTCACCGTACAACCAGCGCCCGCTCGAGCTCGGAGCCGACTTCACGATCCATTCGTCGACGAAATACGTGAACGGGCACTCGGACGTGATCGGCGGGCTCGTCGCGGTGCGGGACGACCCCTTGGCCGAAGACCTCTTCTTCATCCGGAACTCGTCCGGAGCCGTTCCTGGGCCCATGGACTGCTGGCTCACTCTGCGTGGCATCAAGACGCTGCATGTCCGCATGCGCCGGCACAACGAGAACGGATTGGCGGTGGCGAAATACCTCGAGGACCACCCGAGTGTGGATCGGGTATTCTTCCCAGGGCTGCCGTCCCACGAACAGCACGACCTGGCGAGGCGGCAGATGTCGGGCTTCACAGGAATGGTGTCCGTGGACGTCGGGACTCTCGAGCGTACGAAAGCACTGGCGGAGAACCTGAACATCTTCGCGCTGGCCGAGAGCCTCGGCGGGGTCGAGTCTCTGGTGAACGTGCCCGCCCTCATGACCCATGCCTCCGTCCCGGAAGATCGCAGGGAGGCGATGGGCATCACCCCAGGGCTTGTGCGCCTCTCGGTCGGGATCGAGGACATCGAAGACATCCTCGCCGATCTGGACAGCGCCTTGGGTTAGTGAAACCGTGGATCAGGGCCCCCCGTAAGGGCCACCAGCGTCGGCTTCCCTATCGCCGAGGGCGCTGAGGGAATACACCGCAAGAGGAACGAGGACATGGCGGACGATCAGGATCGCACCGAAGAACAGAACGGCGACGACGAGAACGAAACCGGTCAGACGCGCACCAAGCGCATCCTGACCGACATCGCGCCTCACTCGTGGGAACACCCCGCCGACAAAGCCGCACTCCAGGGCCTCCGTCGGATTCCTGTATTCGATGAAGTCCTCAAGAAGATCTTCGGTTTCTTTGGCGAGAAGCCCATCCGGCTGGCCTTCCAGGCCAACGCCGTCAAGGTCAGTGAGAACCAGTTCGGACACATATACGGGATCTACAAGGAGTGTCTCAAGACGCTCGACGCCCCTGAGTATCCGCTCTACATGTCACAGACGCCGATCGTGAACGCAGGCGCGTACGGCATGGACGAGCCGTTCATCATCCTGAACTCGGGGACGGTGCGCTTACTCGAAGACGACGAGCTGGCGTATGTGATCAGCCATGAGATCGGCCACATCTTGAGTGACCACGTCCTCTACAAGACGATGACGGTCATCCTCATCAATCTGGCCAACATGGGCTTTCCGATTGTCGGGTTGGCCGCGCGCGCGGTGCTCGTGGCCCTGCTCGAGTGGTCGCGCAAGTCCGAGCTCTCCAGCGACCGCGCGGGCCTGCTCGGTGTCCAGGACCCGGAGATCGTGATGCGCACGATGTTGAAGATGGCCGGAGGCGGAAGCACCGAGGAGACGAGCCTGAAGGAGTTCATCATCCAGGCCGAGGAGTACCGAGAGGGGGGCGACATCGCCGACCAGGTATTCAAGGTCCTGAATCTGATGTTCCAGACGCACCCGTTCTATGTGTTGAGGGTGAGCGAGCTGCGGGCGTGGATCGAGTCCGGAGACTACGATCGAATTATTCGCGGTGAGTACGCACGCCGGGGTGAGCCCGATCCGGCCTACACCGACGATCTGAAGGAGGCTGCTTCGGCGTACGCCGAAGGCGCCAAGGACTTCCTCGACACGGTGGCCGACGCGGCGAAACGCGCAGGATCCGACTTCATGAGCGGCTTCAAGCGCTGACGCACAGGGGGTCTTCGGGGGGCGGGCGGGCTTCGGCCGGTCCGCCCCTTTTTTTTGGGCCCCAGCCGACTAGACTCCGCCATGCGCATTCTGATCGTTGGAAACGGCGGACGTGAGCACGCCCTTCTGTGGAAGCTCCGTCACGACGCCCCCGATGCAGAGTTCTTCGCCACACGACCGAACGGAGGCATGGCGCCGCTGTGTGAGGCGGTCACGATCTCGCCGGGAGACATCGAGGCGCTCTCCGGGTGGGCGGCCGCACACCGCATCGACCTGACGGTCGTCGGACCCGAAGCCCCGCTCGCAGCCGGCATCGTCGACCGCTTCGAGGCCAAAGGCCTCTCGGTCTTCGGACCGACGAGGGCGGCGGCCCGCATCGAGTCGAGCAAGGCATTCGCCAAGGAGCTTCTGAGAAACGCGAATGTCCCGACCGCCGCGCACAAGACCTTCTCCAGCCAGGCTGGTGCTGTGGAGTGGGTGCGACAGCAAGGGGCCCCGATCGTCGTCAAGGCCTCCGGCCTGGCGGCCGGAAAAGGGGCCGTGGTCTGCATGACCGAGGACGAGGCGGTGGACGCGATCGACTCGATGATCGGAGACCTGCAGTTCGGCGAGGCGGGCCGGGAAATCGTGATCGAGGACTTCATGGAGGGTGAAGAACTGTCGGTCTTCGCGGTGAGCGACGGGCGGGACTTCGTACTGCTCGAGCCGTCCCAGGACCACAAGCGGGTGGGCGAAGGCGACGCGGGTCCCAACACCGGCGGCATGGGCGCCTACGCGCCGGTCTCCATGGTCGATCCGGCCCTGCTCGATGAGGCTCGGAGTGAAATAATCGCTCCGACGCTGGCCGCGCTGGCCGCAGAAGGAAGTCCGTTCAAGGGACTGCTCTACGCCGGTCTGATGAACACGTCCGACGGTCTCAAAGTCGTGGAATTCAACTGTCGCTTCGGAGATCCGGAGAGCCAGGTCGTCCTCCCGCTCATGGAATCTTCGCTCCTCGACCTCATGAGGACCGTCGCCGACGGCGGGTCGCTCCACGGAAGAGCGGTCGAGTCGCGCGCCGGAGCGGCGGTCACGACAGTCGTGGCGTCAGGCGGCTATCCGGGCTCGTACGAAACGGGGCTGCCGGTCATGATTCCCGCCGATCTCGAGAGTGACGACGTCATCGTCTTCCACGCAGGCACGACCGTCCGAGACGGGGCGCTCATGACGACCGGAGGTCGTGTCCTCTCCGTCACGGCGATCGGAGCCACCTTCGCCTCGGCTGCGAGCGCGAGCCGGGCCGGTGCGGCCGCGATCCAATTCGAGGGCGCTTTCTTTCGTGGCGACATCGGATGGAGAGAACGCTCGCGCTTGGAGGGTACGTGATCATCGCGAGCCGTGCCTGAGCTCCCCGAGGCGGAAACGATCGTCCGGGGCCTGCGCTCAAGCATCGTCGGTGAGCGCATCGAACGCGTCGAGGTGTTGAAGGCCGACGTCCTTCGGGAACCGAAGAGACGTTTCTCGGCCAAGCTCCGTGGACGGACCATCGTCGCCGTCGAGCGGAGGGCGAAGAACGTCCTGATCCTGCTCGACGGGAAGCGCCTCGTCGCAGTGAACCTCGGCATGACGGGCCGGCTACTCCATTTCTCGACCCCGCCTCACGGCAGCAGGCGTCCCGGACACCCGGCGGTCCGCCTTCGCTTCGCAGCGGGCGGGCTCCTCGTCTTCGACGACACGCGCCGCTTCGGGACCGTCGAATGTCTGTCCGCGGACCAATGGCGGGAACGGTCGGACCGCCTGGGACCGGAACCCCTCGGCGACGACTACGCGTCCGGAGACCTGCTCGCCGCGCTCTCCATGTCACGTTCACCCGTGCGCTCCTGGCTGCTCGACCAACGTCGCATCGCCGGGATCGGGAACATCTACGCGGCGGAGGCGCTGTACCTGGCGGGCATCCACCCGAAGTGTCCGGCGCGCGACATCGATCCGGACAGAGCCGCGGCACTGCACCAATCGATCCGCACGGTGCTGCGTGACGCCATCCGCGCAGGAGGAACCACCATCCGCGACTATCGGACGGCCGAGGGAGCGGAAGGGCAATACGCACGGCACCTTTACGTATATGGCCGAGAGGGAGAGCCCTGCTCCCGATGCGACACTACCGTAGAGAAGGTCGTATTCAGCAACCGCTCCGCCTTTTTCTGTCCACGATGCCAGCCTTCTAGCGCCGACACATGAGCCGCTTGTCCGCCCCTGCCCGATCGCCGCACAGGCCCCGATCTCGGATGCCCTGCCGAGGAGCGTTCATCGTGTTGGGTGCATGCGCGTTCGGTGTGGTGCCCTCCGCGGCCCAGCGGTCCCCCGGAGAGAGTCTTCCGGTTCATGCGGTCACGCTCGACAATGGGATGCGCATTCTGCTGCTCCCCCGCGGTGGTCCGCCTACGGTGTCGTTCGTCCTCCAGTTCGCGGTGGGCGGCGTCCACGAACGCTTGGGAACGACCGGAATAGCGCACCTTCTCGAACACATGCTCTTCAAGGGAACCGAGACCATCGGGACCACGGACGTGGAGGCCGAACGGCAACTCTTCGTTCTCATGGACGAGGCGCACGATGAACTCCTGCTCGCCCGAGCGGAGCGAAACCAGAAGCGGGTGGGTG
>JADFLD010000228.1 GCA_022564535.1 Gemmatimonadota bacterium | reverse complement strand
CGACCCCCCGCGTAGTACGCGCTAAACCCGACGGGGACGTCGTCAATACGACTGTCTACTCCTCAGTCAGGTCCGGTGGTCGTCGCTGCCGCTTCTTCTCCCCTCGGCGACGCTTCTCCTCGAGTCTTTTCCGCTTCTGGGCCGTCGATACCCTCGTGGGCCTACGTGGCTTGTCGACCTTGTTGAAGTCTTCCAGCTTCTTGCGGAGCCTCACCAGGGCCTCCGCTTTGTTGCGGTGCTGGCTGCGCTCCGAGCGTGCGACGACTCGAATGCCTGTAGGGACGTGAACGAGACGTATGGCACTCTCTGTCTTGTTCTGGTGTTGGCCGCCTGGCCCACCGGCCCGGAATGTCTCGATGCGGCACTCTGCCAGGAGGCTTTCGTCGTCCCGGGGGATGGGAATCGGTCGATCGGTCATCGTCACGCGCTCGCGGTGCCACTCGTTGATGGGTCAAGCTATGGAACAAGCTCAGCGTTGTAGCTAGTCTTCGGCTCTCCGCACCGATTGCCTCTACCTGCCGTCAATGATTCTCGACCGCACGGATCAGAACCCGGGCGCCAAGTTTCTGTTCAGCTTGGCGTGCCTCGTGATCATCGTGTACGGATTGAAGTACGCCGCCACGATTCTGCTGCCCGCGGCCGTCGCGCTCTTTTTGGCCGTCCTGAGCCTTCCCATCATGATTTGGCTCAAGAGGCATCGGGTTCCCAACGCGGCGGCCATCGTCATCCCGGTCTTCCTCAACGTCGCGATCGTCGGGTTGTTGCTTCTCGTCGCCAGCCAGTCGGTGTCGGAGCTCCAGAAGGAACTCCCGAACTACGCGAGTACGCTCGTGCAGTTGCAAGCGGCGGCCGTCGAGTCCTTCGAGGCGCGCACCGACATCATCATCTCGGACTACGTGAGCATGGACGTCATCGACCCCGCGGCGATCGTCGGGATCGCTGGCAACGCTGTCGGCCGCATCGCGCAGGCGCTCGGCATGACGTTTCTCGTCTTCATCATCATGGCGTTCATGTTGAGCGAAGCGACCGTCTTCCCGGACAAGCTTCGCTACGTGACGGGAAGCTCCTCACGACCCCCGGATGAAGATCGATTGGCCAAGGTCGTAACCGAGGTCCAGACGTACTTGGGGATCAAGACCGTGATCTCCCTCGTTACCGGGATCGTACTCGGTGGGTGGGCCTATGTCATGGGACTCGATTTTCCGATCCTGCTCGGGCTCACGGCCTTTCTCCTGAACTACATTCCGACCGTCGGGTCGATCCTTGCCGCGATTCCGGCGGTCCTGCTCAGCATCATCCTCGTCGGAACCGCCGGGCACGCGCTCCTCGTCACGCTCGGTTACGTGGTCGTCAACCTGCTGTTCGGAAGCATCATCGAGCCAAACCTGATGGGGCGCCGCCTGGGACTTTCGACGCTCGTCGTGATCCTGTCTCTGCTATTCTGGGGATGGGCGTGGGGCCCGCTCGGCGCGCTCCTGTCCGTTCCTCTGACCGTCATCCTGAAAATTTGGCTGGAGAACACCACCGATCTGCGGTGGGTCGCGGTCCTACTCGACAAGGCCTCTCCCGACGTCGCTCCTGCGGCGGGTGGAGAAGTGGGAGACTGATATGCCACGCGTGCGATTCGACGAACTTCCCGACGACGGCAGGCTCTGGGTCTTCCCATTGAGCCGACCGCTCGAGGACCACGAGACCGATCGCTGCTCGTCGGTCGTGGAGGCTTTTCTCCACCAGTGCGCCGCGCACGGTGTGTCGCTTCGGTGCGCTCACCAGCTCAGGGAGGGGCGCTTCCTCCTCGTCGGCGTCGATGTAGATGCCGAAGCCCCGTCCGGCTGTTCCATCGACGCACTCGTCGGTCAACTTCGAACGCTCGGCGAAGAGCTCGACGTCACGTTCATCGATCACACATCGGTCTGGTATCGCGAGGAGGATGAGGTCCGAACGGTGTCGCGCACGGAGTTCCGTTCATTGGCGAAGGTCGGCTCGGTCTCTTCGGACGGGTCCGTGTTCGACACGACACTGACGAGGGTGGGCCAGGCCAGGGACGGGTCGTTGGAGCGTCCCGCTCGCGACACCTGGCACGGGCGGGCCTTCTTCAAGGAAGATTCCTAGGGAAGGCTAACGCACCACCGAGGAATCTCGCGGCCTCCTCCTCTCCCCAGAACCGAGGGGAGCGGAGCGTGCCTCCAAGGAAACCCACATGTCCGCCACGGCTCTGCAAGGATAGGGTCAGCCACGGATTCTCCCTCGCGGCGGTGACCGGTATGGCCTCGGGTGGAAGAAACGGATCGTCCTCGGAATGAAGGAGAAGCGTCGGGACCCGAATGTCGGGAACGAACCCTGTGCTCGACGATCGGGCGTAGTAGTCGGCGGCGTCGCGGAAGCCGTTGAGCGGAGCGGTGGCGTGCTCGTCGAACTCCCATATGGTGCGGGCGTTCACCACGGCCTCCATATCGAGAACCTCGGCGAGTCGTGCGTGCTTGCTTCTGACCTTTCTGAGCAGCGATCGCATGAAGTAATCGGAGTAGAACCGTCCCATGCGCGTGCGCTCCATGAGGGCACTCCCGGCGGCGAGATCGTACGGCACCGACATCGCCGCGGCCGCGTCCAGCAGGCCCGCTCCGCCGTCCGTGCGTTCGCCGAGCATCTTCAGCAGCACGTTTCCACCGAGGGAGAAGCCCAGCGCGCCGAGGAGTCGCCCTGGATGGCGCTCGCGGATCAGCCCGATGAGCCATGCCGGGTCGCGGGTGTCGCCGGAATGGTAGAAGTGGAGCGCCCGATTCGACTCGCCGCTGCAGCCGCGGAAATTCATGGCGACCGGTCGTATCCCACACGCCAGAAGCTCGCGTGACGCGCTGAGAACGTACCGGCGCGTAGACGAACCCTCGAGACCGTGCAGCACCAACACGATGGGAGCGTGCGCATCGACTTCCGGGCCCCAGTCGACGTCGATGAAGTCTCCGTCGGGGGTCTCGAGTCGTTCGCGACGAAACACCGGTCCTCGAGACGGACGGAGAGCCCGTGCGAGGAGCGTCTGCACGTGGCAACCGGAGGCCCAGCGGGCCGGCGTGAAGGGCCGGACGTCCGCCGTGAAGCGCTCGATGGGCGTCACTGCATCCAACGGGGATTCAACGCGGCGATGCGCTCGTGCACGGGGCAGGCGGGATGGTGCGACCCGGGCAAGTAGCCGATGCTCATGAGGAACTCTCCGGTGATCTCACCACCGGTGAAGCGGAAGGTCTTCTTGAAGAGCCTTACCCACTCGGGCTTTTCGAGGGGGTGATGCGCGTCGAGCCACGAAGCGAACGAGCCGTGAGTCTCTCGGATCTCCAGAATCCGGCGTGCGTTCCAAATCGCCGCGTCGATCTTCAGTTTGTTCCGGATAATGCCCGCATCCGCGAGGAGCCTTTCGCGGTCCGGCTGCTCATACCGGGCGATTCGGTCCACGGAGAATTGGTCGTACGCCCGGCGGAACCCGTCCCGCTTCTTGAGAATCGTGAGCCAGCTGAGCCCCGCCTGATTGATTTCCAAGATCAGCCGCTCGAAGAGGTCATCGTCCCCTTCGAGAGGAAAGCCGTACTCGGTGTCATGGTAGGGGCCGTGGAATTCGTGGCCGCGGGCGACGTGGCAGTAGCTGTCTTCGGGAAGAGGGTTCATCGGTGTCCCGCTGGATGGCCCGAGGATCGTCGTGTGCCGAATGCCGTATAACGAAAAGGTAGCACCAGGCTGAAACGCGCTCCCGCTACCGTCGTAGGGTCCTAGGGAACGTCCTCCACTGGAATGAAGCTTTGATCGGTGTCATGAAGCTCGCAGCCTTGCTGGCGTTGACCTTGGTAGCAAACCCGGGTGCGGATCCCGAGCGACTGTACGGTCGCGTGTTCACCGCCGACGGGCGGGTGCTCGAAGGGTACCTGCGTTGGGACCGGAACGAAGTCAGTTGGACGGACTTCCTGGACGGCGCGAAGGAGATCCCGGCGGAGTTCCTTCGGCAGGCGGAGAGCCTGGACCCCGAATATGCCGAGCTCCGGAGGCGTCAACGCAGCATCGAGGCGTTCGGGGTGCGCATCACATGGGATGAGGACGACGACGCGGATCCTTTCACGTCCAAGGCGGCCATCCGCTTCGGGTATGTGGCGTCCTTGGTCGCGTTGGAGGACCATCGTCTTCTCCTCCTCCTGAAGTCTGGAGAGGAGATCTATTTTCGCGGCGCTTCGACGGACTTCGGTTCATACATGCGTCGGCTGGTCATCGAGGACGCTCAGGGCGGCGAGACCTCACTCCGATGGCGTCAACTCGACCGCGTCGACTTCATGCGCGCGCCGGCCGACGCTCCTGCTCCGGCGTCCCGGCGCATTCACGGGACCGTCAGGACGTGGGGCGGGCTCGAATTGACTGGCGACATCGCGTGGGATCGTGACGAGGTTCTGACCTCGGACGTCCTCGATGGACGCAGCGAAGGGGAGGACTACGAGATCCCGTTCGAGGAGATCGCCGGCATCGAATGGGAGAGCTCGCGGAGCGCGCGCGTCTTGCTCCGAACGGGGGAGGCGCTGG
>JADFLD010000227.1 GCA_022564535.1 Gemmatimonadota bacterium | reverse complement strand
TGCGCTGGATGACCAACCGGGCCCGGCGCAAGAAGGCACGCGTCGTCTTCCCCGAGGGGCACAACGACACCATCATCTGCGCGGCGGCCCAGATGGTCGAAGACGGAACCTGCCATCCGGTTCTCTTGGGCCGTCCGAACCGGATCTCCGAGAAGGCCGATGGCTTGGGCGTGACGCTCGACGGTGTCGAGATCGTGTATGCGGCGGAGATGGAGGGGAGGCGCGACGAGTTCGCTGAGCAGCTCTTCAGGAGCAGAGGACGCAAGGGATTGACGCTCGCCGAGGCCGAGTGGAATCTCTTCAAGCCCATCTATTTTGCGGCGAGCATGCTCGAGGCGGGCGAGGTGGACGCGCTCGTGGCCGGTATCGAGGGCAACTACGGGGAAGTGCTACGGCCCTGTCTGCATGTGATCGGTGCCCATCCGAGTGGCAACGGGCGCGTGGCAGGCCTGTACATGCTGGCGTTTCCGAATCGCGAACTGCTGTTCTTCGCGGATACGACGGTCAACATCGAGCCCGACGCGCGCGCACTCGCGGAGATCGCGATCCAGACGGCCGCCTTCGTCCGGGAGCTCGGCATCACGCCGCGCGTCGCGATGGTGACGTTCTCCAACTTCGGGTCGGCGGATCACGACGAGGCGAGACGGGTCGCGGCCGCGGTGGACATGGCGCGCATCATGGATCCGGACCTCGAGATCGACGGAGAGATGCAGGCAGACACCGCCTTCGACGCGATCAAGCTCAAGAACATCTATCCCTTCTCGCGCTTGAAGGGACCCGCCAACGTTCTCGTCTTCTCGCGGCTGTCCGCCGCGAACTCCTCGTACAAGCTCCTGAACATGCTCGGGGGGGCCGACGTCATCGGGCCGGTTCTCCTGGGGATGGCGAAGCCGGTCCACATCCTCCAGAGGGGCTCTTCACTCCAGGACGTCGTGAATCTCGCGACCGTCGCAGCTGTGGACTGGCAGGCCCGAAACGCTCAAATTTGATATCCACCCCGAAGCCCTGTGCGGCGGGGTGCTTTCAATTCAGATCAGACATCGAGACCGGCGGGCCGACACCGTGAGGCGGAGCAACAGCATGGTATATCCGGACCAGCTTATCAGTACGGAGACCCCGAATGACGAGCGAGACGATGGAGACGTCCTTGGCTGTGATTGACTCGGACGGCGCTCGCCTAGGAGCGCACGGACTGGAGCCCACCCGTGCCGTGCATTTCAACCTGTCACCGGTCCGACTCTACGAAGAGGCGTTCGCCCAGGGGGATGGCCGGCTGGCACACATGGGGGCGATTTCCACGATCACGGCGCCGCACACGGGGCGTTCCCCCAACGACCGCTTCGTCGTCCGTGACGGGAGCACCGAGGACTCTGTCGATTGGGGCAAGGTCAACGTGCCCGTGTCTCCGGAGCACTTCGACGCGCTTCGGGCCGATGTCGTGGAGTACCTGAACGCGCGGGACCTCTACGTCCGCGATGCCAGGGCGGGTGAAGATGCCACGCACGGCATCAACATCCGGGTGATCACGGAGAGCGCGTGGCATTCGCTCTTTACCTACAACATGTTCCTGCGGCTCGACGCTTCGGACCTCGAGGGCTTCGAGCCGCGGTTCACGGTCTTGCACGCTCCGAACCTCGAAGCCGATCCGGAGCGCCACGGGTGCCGGTCCGAGACGGCGATCATGGTGAACTTCGCACGTCGCGAGGTCATCGTGGTGGGCTCGCGGTACGCCGGCGAAATCAAGAAGTCGATCTTCTCGGTTCTCAACCACTTGCTGCCCGCGGCCGGGGTCTTTCCGATGCATTGCTCCGCCAACCTCGGCCAGGAGGGCGATGTCGCACTCTTTTTCGGCCTGTCGGGCACGGGCAAGACGACGCTGTCCGCGGACGCGACCCGCGGGCTCATCGGGGACGACGAGCACGGTTGGAGCGACGACGGAGTCTTCAACTTCGAGGGCGGTTGCTACGCCAAGACCATCCGTCTGTCGCCGGAGGGCGAGCCGGAGATCTACCAGGCGACGCAGATGTTCGGGACGATTCTCGAGAACGTGATCCTCGACGAGGCCACGCGTGAGATCGACTTCGACGACGGTTCGATCACCGAGAACACGCGTGCTTCGTACCCGATCCACTACATCCCGAATGCGGTGCTACCCAGCCGCGGCGGTCACCCCAACAACGTCGTCTTCCTCACGGCCGACGCCTTCGGCGTGCTTCCCCCGATCTCACGGCTCACGCCCGCACAGGCCATGTACCACTTCCTGTCGGGGTACACCGCGAAAGTCGCCGGCACGGAACGTGGCGTCACCGAGCCGGTCGCGACGTTCAGCGCGTGCTTTGGTGCGCCTTTCCTGCCACGCCACCCCAGCGTGTACGCCGAGATGCTCGGTGACAAGCTCCGCGAGCATGGGTCTCAGGTTTGGCTCGTGAACACTGGATGGAGCGGGGGTGGCTATGGGGTGGGCACCCGGATGAAGCTCCACTACACCCGCGCGATGGTGAACGCGGCGCTCGCCGGTGAGCTCGACTCCGTCGACTTCGTCGCGGACCCCGTCTTCGGTATCGACGTGCCGACGACGGTCCCAGGCGTTCCTCCCGAGGTATTGAGGCCGCGTGACGCCTGGGCCGACGGCGAGGCGTACGACGCGGCCTCCGCCAAGCTCGCCGAGATGTTCAGGGTGAACTTCGAGAAGTTTGCGGCTCAGGTCGGCGACGAGGTGAAGGCGGCGGGGCCACGCTGAGATCGGCGTAGCATTTCAAAGAACATTCCTGCGACGGTTGCGAAGGAATGCGATTCCCGCAAAGAGAGCGATCGTGAGCAAGCTCCCGGAGCTGGAAGACTGCGGAAGTCCTGGACCCGGCATCTGTAAGATCATCGACGTCTCGAGCCAGCGCACGATCCAGGCGCCCGGCTCGATCCCGAAGGCGGCTTCGAAAGCCTGATCCACGGGTGCGTCCGACGTCCAGAAGAGATCGAACTTCTCTCTTCCGAACGCACGCTCCAGGTCCGCCAGGATGAAGGGCCCCTGTCCCGAAAACGTCCACTGGACACTCGTGGAGATGGCCCCGGCGCGGAGCGCCGTCTCCTGCCTCTGCGCGACTTCCTCATCGACCTCCCCGGGCGTCAGAAAGACCCGTCGGCACGCGTCGGCTACTCCAGCGAGACACCGAACGTAGATCGGCTTCTCGGCTCTACCGAAGTAGGTGACTCCGAAGAGGCCACGCCGACGGGCGCGGCGATCGAGAGGCTCGCCCCGTGCCTTGTGCGCGAGCGCGAAGTTGATGCCTCCCTGTTCGAGCCACCGCACGACATCCCGGCCCGGCGGGCCGTACCGACCGTAGAATATGCACGGGCCGAGGTGATCGGTCCGCCAGAACGCCCCGAGCCGGAGGTCGTCGAGAACCGCCATCTCGAGACGGTCCTCGCGGACCGAATGGATCCGGAAGCAATAGTCGACTCCATCTCGACTCCCCACGAACGTCCCCGTACCCGTCGTGCGCGGGTCCATGCGCACCCCGGGGTGGGCGGCATGGTCCCAATATTGATAGACGAATCCCAAAGCCACGTCGCTCCGTTGCTCCGCGAGGGTGGCTTCCGCCTCCGCGATGCGTTCCTGTGCGCCTGCCAGGGCGTCGGCTCCGAGCTCGTGGCCTACCGGGAATAGCAGCGCGATACGCTCCGCGCCTCCCGCTACGACCACGGTGGCGAGGGAGTCCGCCCAGCGGTGTCTTTGCAACGTGAAGTGAGCTCGTCTCAGTTCCCCTGACAGGGCGCGTGCCCGTGCTTCCTCATGTGACAATTCCACAGCCAGATGCGACTCGAACGCTGCCGGCGGAAGCCGCCAAATGGAGACGAGCGCCAACCCGGCGACGACGGCTCCAATCCAATACTTCATCCCAAGCGCCATCTTGTACTCCTCATCGCCAGGGCGGCGAAGAAAAGGATCCAAAGGGCCGCGAGGACACTCTTGGTGCCGAGCCCGCTGTACGTCTCGGGCCGGTTGTCCACGATCCAGCGGTGCCATTCCACGATGAGCGCGTCGAGATCGACGCCCGCGGAGTAGGCCAGGGCCTCCTCGACCGGGCCGTTGCGTTTCTCGACGAGGCGGGCCCAAGCTCCCTCCCCTCCGCGGTCGAGCGCGAAGCCGAGCAATGCGGCACGTACGGGTCCCGGCAGGGGAGCCCAACTGCGATTCTCGGCGAGCAAGAGGGCGTCGCACGCCTCGTAGGTTCTGTCATCCTTGCACGCGGAGTACTGCTCGTGCTCCTCTCGAGGACCGGGGCGGAAGTTGCCGGATACGATCAGATTCCGGCGCTCCTCGGGTGCGTACCACGTCGCGATGGACGGGTCACCCGCCCCCAAATCAAAGGACACGAGGCACGACTGGGTCGCGCCCTCGAGACACCGCCGAACCGACTGCGACGGTGTCGTGGCCATGTTCCGGTAGACGCGGCCCGGATCGATCGCACGAAGCGGGTCGTCGGAGACCCAGAGCCCCACACGCGTGTCGGGGATGTCGCGCGAAATGGCCTGAGCAATCGCGCCCGGGATTATGGCGA
>JADFLD010000226.1 GCA_022564535.1 Gemmatimonadota bacterium | reverse complement strand
GACGAAACGCAGGTTCGCGCGTGCGAGCTTCTGAATCGCGTCCTGGTCACCCTTCTGAGCGCGAGCGCCGAGCTCCTTCTCGCGTTCGGGCGTAATGAGCTCGTGGCGACTCACGTCACGAAGGTACTGGTCCAGAGCGCTCTGCTCTTCGACACTCGCATCGAAGCCTGAGAGAAGGTTTCCCTTCCCGCGGCGCTTCCGACGCGTGGTTGTCGGGGCAGCGGCCATCGTATTGCTATCTCCTTCGAGGCCTCCGTGTCCGTGCGGACACCCGCTTCGGATTCGCGGAGGCAACTGTGCTAGAAAACTGTGAGATCCTGAGCCGTCTATTTTGGGGACTCAGAGGCTTACTGTCAACCGGGCTGAAAGCGCACCTTGGCCTCACGCCACCGCGGGCGGCAATCTGGCGGAGCGGGCGACATCCATACAGCGCCTCGAATGCACACGCCAGAAGACGGCCAAGCCCTCCGCACACCTTGGTAACCCCCATATGGGGCCCAGTTCCTCTCGCCGCCAGCAGTGGGTATGGTAAAGCGCCACCGGGGCGGTTGCTCGCGAAGCTCCCTCGTCCCTAACTTCCCGGTGCCTCGCACCCTTTCCTCACCACCGACTCGAGCCCCCGCTCTTGCCCAACTCCCCTGTTGTGACCGGTGTGACCGACATCGGCAGAATCCGAAAGAGGAACGAGGACTCTCTTTCTCTGCTTCCAGAGCTCGGGGTGGCCGTCGTCGCGGACGGTATGGGGGGTCACCCGGGAGGAGACGTCGCGAGTCGGATCGCGGCCGACACGACGGTGCACCTTCTCGGGGAGGCCCAAAAGGCGCTGAGCACCGCGAGTGAGGCCCTGATGCACATGCGCGGCGTGATGGAGGCAGCCATTCAGGAAGCGCACGCCGAAATCAGGGTACGCGGCACCGCCGCTCCGGAACTGGTGGGCATGGGAACGACGCTCACCGCGATGGTTGTGAACAGGGACACCGACACCTACGTCCTCGGGCACGTGGGCGACTCCAGGGCGTACCTATACCGCGCCGGGACGCTGACGCAGCTCACGCGAGACGACACCTGGGTGCAGGATCGCATCGAGAGGGGGGACATCACGGCCGAGGCGGCCCGAACGCATCCATACGGCCACCTCCTCACCCAGTGTCTCGGACTCGAAGACGCGCCGTCCCCCCAGGTCCTGGACGGTCGCGTGGACGTGGGCGACGCCTACCTCCTGTGCACCGATGGGTTGGTCGGGATGCTGGAGGACTCCGAGCTGGAAAGAATTCTGGGAGAACACCTCGACCCCGACAACGAGCCCGACGGGGATGAGCCGTCGTCACCGATTCAGGCCCTGATCGACGCCGCCAACGCCGGCGGCGGGCACGACAACATCACCGCGGTCCTCATCCGGATCGCCGCGCGCGTGGCGTAGCGAAACCCCTAGCTGACCTCCTTGGGGCGCGTGATCCTCTGCAGCACCTGCTCCGTAGACAGCTCCCTCCGCTCGAACGTGAATACACGGAGCACCCGGGCCGTCGCGTACAATTCCTGCGCGACCCTCGGAAGATCGAGGACGCCCTGAACGCCCTCCATATCGAGGCGTTGGATCTTCCCATCGCGCCGTTCGACGAGCAGATCCAGCTGGAACATGGCCGGCTTCGCGGGGAAGTCGATGAAGACCTCGCCGGACTCCAGCCCCAGCTCGGCCGCCAAGTCATCCTCGACGGCGCGCTTCCACGGGGAGTCCCCGACGGCCCAGTCCTCCACCTGTCGGCCCGCGAGGTCGGCCGCCGTCAGTTCGAGCGCTCGCTTCGGGAGACGGCGATGTCGTAGGGCCGGAAGCCACCGGGTCGCGATGCGCTCGGCGACCTCGCTGTCGTCCTCCATCACGCGCCGGCCGATCTCGTAGAGGAGCTCTTCGTCGGTCGGGCCGATCAGCTCCTCTGAATCCAGGATGCCGGCTCGGACAGATTCTTCGACAATCCGCTTGTAGAGCACCGTCGCCGCGCGCACCGCGTGATGCCAGTACACGTTCCTGAACATCTGATACTTGGCGAAGAGAAGTGACTCCAACGCGGCGACCGCCTTTTCATGCACGCCAATCTCGTACAGACCGGTCTCGGGATCCTTCAGAAGGTGCAAACCCTGAAGGAGTCGTGACACGTCCACCTCCCCGTACGGCACCCCGCAGAAGCGAGCGTCCCGGCGAAGGTATTCCATCTTGTCGAGGTCGAGGCTTCCGCTCACCAGGCCTCTGAGCGGAAGCTCGCCATCGCCGCGAATCAACTCGTGGATTTGATCGGCGGCCGTCAGACCCAGAGGCGCGAGCGCGTCACGAAGAGCCGGGGACGCGAAGAAGCGCTGGCTGACCTCCTCGTGATGTCCCGGAAGGTGCTTGTCATCGAGCTCCTCGAGCGCGTGCGAGTACGCGTAGTGGCCAATGTCGTGGAGGAGAGCGGCATACGGGACGAGTTCTTCCCCCTCCCAAACGTCGGGCGGCACACCCCCACGTTCGCGGAGGTATCGCAGGGCCGTCTGGGTCAGATGGTAGACGCCGAGCGCGTGCTCGAAGCGTGTGTGCGTCGCGCCGGGATAGACGAGGTGCGCCAGCCCCAGCTGACGGATATAGCGAAGCCGTTGAAACTCCGCCGTGTCCACAATGCGCACCGCCGTGGGATCGAGTCGGATCGTCTCCCACAGAGGGTCCCGAATGAGCTTTGCTGGGCCTGATGTCGTCATGACGTAAGTGTAGGCCTGGGTGGGACCGTGCCGAATGGTCGAATGCGTCGTTTGGCGACCGCGTGCCGCACTCTGTATCTTCCCGAAGAAACAACGAAAGCGCCAGCCCCATCCGTCCTAGAAGGGTGATCGGAAAGGGGGTAGTGCCCAACACCATGTGTGACATGAGCCTAGGACTCCGTGGGTTGCGGTGGCACGGCCCACCCCATTTCCGATCACCCTTTTAGTGCACGCAAATCCCACCCTCCGAGAGCACGTCAGGGCTCGAGCCGAGAATCGGCCTGGGGTCTATCGCATGTTCGGACCCGGTGACGAGTTGCTCTACGTCGGCAAGTCTGTCCACGTTCGCACCCGCGTGCTGTCGTATTTCCGGGCGACGAGAGGCGAGAAGGCGTGGGAGCTCATCCGGGAGACCGCGAGGGTGGAGCTGGACTACATCCCCAACGAGTTCTTCGCCCTGATCCGGGAGATGAAGCTGATTCAGCAGTGGCAACCCCGCTTCAACGTGCAGCACAAGCGGAAGCGCATCTACGCCTTCGTGAAGGTCACTGCCGAGCTCGCGCCACGCGTGCTACCCGTTACCCGGATCACGGATGACGGATCGACGTACTACGGACCGTTCCCCCGGGTGCAGGCCGTCGCCCGCACGGTGCGCGAGCTCGGCCACGTTCTCGGGCTTCGCGACTGCGCTGCGGCGACGCCGGTCTTCTTCGGCGACCAACTCGAGATGTTCGAAGCCGGCCGCGTCCCGCGTTGCATCCGAGGTGAGCTGCGTAGCTGTCTCGCGCCCTGCTGCGGTCGGCCGTCGGCGAGCGAGTACGGAGAGGCCGTCGATCTCGCGCGGCGCTTCCTCGAGGGGAAGGCGCACGCACCTCTGGCCGCCCTCGAGGAGCAAATGAGGCAGGCCGCCAAGAGGATGGACTTCGAGTACGCGGGACTGCTTCGCGATCGCCTCGAGCGACTCCGACGATTCCAGGATCAACTCGTCGCGTTCCGAGGCGCGGTAGAAGATCTGACGTTCGTCTACCGTGTGCCCGGTTTCGGTGGGGACGATCGGATCTACCTGATTCGACGTGGGCGCATTCGCAAGCAGATGCCCCACCCCAAGGGTCGTCGCGCCCGGGCGCGCGTTGCACGCGCCCTCGAGGAGGTCTACGCGGATATGGACCCGGGGCCCACCGGCCTGTCCCCTCAAGACGCGGCCGAAATCCTGCTCGTCGCCCGCTGGTTCCGTCTCAATCCCAAGGAGCATGCGCGGACGCTGACACCCGAGGAATGCATGGAGGAGATGCGGCCGGCGTAGGGCTGCTGAGATCCGACCGCGCGATCCGCGTCAGTCCCTGCGTACGTCGTACTTCAAGAGAGCGACGCCGGACTCGAACGTTTCTTCTACCGTCCCGGCCTCAAGTCGAACCGCATCGCCGTCACCTCCTCGACCCTGTCTCGCGAGTAGAAGACAGGATGGAACTCGTCGTTGGCCCAGAACTCGAAGAGGTTTCGATAGAACGGAGAACGGGTATTCCCGCTCTGGCCCGGCGTGTTCATTCCCACCGCACGGTCCCAGTCACCGGTGTCGACGATGATGCGGAAGGACGCGCCGGAGGTTTGGTTGTCACCGTTTCCGGTCTGGTTCACGGTCGACCCGTAGCCACCGCGGGGTAGCGGTCCGACCTCGAGGAGCGCGCGCGTCGTCGCGTCGACGGCCGTCCCGAGGGGATGCCGCAGATACGCGTGGTGGTACTCAGCCTGACCGAGATGCCAGGAGGACATGTCGGAGCCGAGCTTCTCGGAAAGGGCAGCGACAGCGGCTTCGAGCGAAGCGATGAGGATGTCGTCTCGCGCGCG
>JADFLD010000225.1 GCA_022564535.1 Gemmatimonadota bacterium | reverse complement strand
TACGCACCAGCTGGCGAACCCGATCCACTTGCGTGGCACCCGGTCCGAAAGCGAACCGGCGGGTACCGCCACCGCCGCATACACGACATTGAACGCGAGCAGCACCCAGAGAACGTCGATCACCGACATCCCCCGTTCCTGAGCACGCAGCACGAGAAACGCGTCGGCCGAGTTGCCCAGCTCGAAGAGGACGGAGCATGCGACGAACGCACCGAATCCGCGACCGAGCCCATGGATCCGGAAGCGGGGCGTGTCGGCTCTCGGGCGCGGCAAGGAGATATCCTTGGCGCCGACCGCGAGCACAATCACGCCGAGGAAGGCCGGCACCAGGCTCCACAGGACGAGTCGCCTGAAGGTGTCCGCCTCGAGCAGGGCTCCGTCGCCCTGGATCTGCCGGACGATCCACAGGGTGATCAACAGTCCCACGACCGCACCCCCCGTGTCCGCCGCACGATGGAGTCCGAAGACCAAGCCCTGGCGCCCCGGAGGAGCCGAATCCGCGAGCAGTGCGTCGCGCGGCGCGGTCCGCACACCCTTCCCGACGCGATCGCCCCATCGAATACCCGCGACGATCGTCCAGGTCGTCGCCAGGAGGTAGAACGGCTTCATCATGGCCGATATGGCGTAACCACAAACGGCGAGCCATTTGCGTTGCTGCATCCGGTCCGACAGCCAGCCGGAATAGAGCTTTACGATACTGGCCGTGGTGTCGGCGAGCCCTTCGACCGCGCCGATCGCCCATACGCGCACGCCTAGGACGTTGGCGAGAAAAAGCGGCAGGACGTTCAGGATCATCTCGCTGGAAACGTCCGTAAGAAAGCTGGTGCCGCTGGCGACCCATACGTTCCTGTGAAGTGGCTCTCTTCCGTTGTCTTTCATGGGATCGCCCCACCTATCTTTATTCGCATATGGCGCCCTGAACCTATCGAGAAGACCCATGATCGTTGTGACCGGCGGCGCTGGCTTCATCGGATCCAACCTGGTCGCGGCGTTGGAGCAAAGGGGTGCCTCTCCCGTGAGCGTCGTCGACGTTCTTGGTGACGCTGACAAAGCGAAGAACCTGCGCCGTCGTGAGCTCGACGAGCTCGTCGACGCCGCGCGCTTGGAGGACTTTCTGCGACGGCGCGAGAAGGAGATCACGCATCTGGTCCACATGGGGGCGATCACCTCGACCACGGAGCGAGACGCGGAGCTCATCACGAAGACGAACGTCCGGCTTCCACAGCAGCTATGGCGCTGGTGCGCGGATCACGACGTGCCCTTCATCTATGCGTCGTCCGCAGCGACGTACGGTGACGGGAGCAGAGGCTTCGACGACGTCGGCACGCCCGAGGGACTGGCGGCCTTCGTCCCCATGAACGCCTACGGACGGAGCAAGCACGACTTCGATCGATGGGTGGCGACGACGGTCGCCGGAGGCGATCCCCTTCCGCCGCAGTGGGTTGGCCTCAAGTTCTTCAACGTGTACGGTCCCAACGAGTACCACAAAGGCGACATGCGGAGCGTCGTCACCAAGAACTACGAGACGGCGACCCGGGGCGAGGCTGTCACACTGTTTCGATCGCACAACGACGAGTATGCGGACGGCGGTCAGATGCGCGACTTCGTGTACGTGAAGGACTGCATCGAGGTGCTGCTTTGGCTGATCGATCACCCCGATGTGAACGGACTGTTCAACGTCGGGACCGGGAAGGCACAGACGTGGCTCGACCTCGTAGGCTCGCTCTACACGGCCGTCGGGCAAGACCTAGAGGTGAATTGGGTGGACATCCCTATCGACATCCGGGACCGCTACCAATACTTCACGGAGGCGAAGATGAATCGGCTGCGGACCGCCGGATACGATCGGCCATTCCGTACCGTCCAGGAGGGTGTGGCGGACTTCGTCGAGCAGCACTTGGCCACCCACGACAGGTACGTGTGATGCGAGACAGCCTACGCGCGACTCGAATCCTGGTGTTCATGTCAGTCATTTCCGCGGCCGGGTGCTCGCCGGCGGAAGAACCTGGCCTCGCCACAGTGGTCGACAGCGCGGGCATCCGCATCGTTCAGCACGATCCGAACCTTCCTCCATTGGCGACGTGGACGCTGATCGACCCTCCGGAGGCGATCATCGGCGGCCGAGCCGACTCGGAAGAATCCCATCAGTTCACCCAGATCCGGGGCGCGGTCCGCATGTCCGACGGCCGCATCGTCGTGGGGGACTGGGGCAGCAGGGAGGCCCGGTACTTCGACGCCTCGGGCAACCATCTGAGTACCGTCGGAGGAAGGGGAGAGGGGCCCGGTGAGATGCGCAACCTCTACCGGGTGGACCGCATCGATGGGGACACATTGGTGGTGGGGGGGTGGCCGATCGGCTCCCGCTATTGGTTCGACGAGAAGGGCGACTTCATCCGCAATCAGGCGTTGGGGCCGTGGTTCCCGGGCATGCTGGGCCGCACGCTGCTCGACGGCTCGCTCGTGCTCGACACCTATGAGCACGGCTCCCATGGGAACACACTGGAGTATTGGGCCGCCAACGGACCGGATGAAGATCTACGCCCCACGGGCGTTCTGGAGCTCGTCTCCCGGGAAGGGACACGGGTAGACACACTCGGTGAGATCAGGGCGCAGACGTGGCACAAGTC
This sequence comes from Gemmatimonadota bacterium, assembly GCA_022564535.1. Next base: position 2,052 of record JADFLD010000225.1, on the reverse strand, counting down.
GGGACGCCTTCGCGTCAACTTCGCCATGCACGCGCTTCCGTTCGCGCCGACGGGGCTGGTCGCGTCGAGTCGACGCCATGTCTTCGTCGGCCACACCGAGCGGCCTGAGGTTCAGGCCTTCGATCGGACGGGTGAGGTCGTCATGATCGTGCGCTGGTCACCCCGACCCGTTTCGGTCGGTGGTGCGGACCGACGCCGTTTCCGGGATGACGTGCTCGCGGGGATACGGCGCCCGGAGCAGCGTCCCAATCTCGAGCGCTGGCTGAGCGAGATCTCCTATCCCTCTTCCAAGCCGACGTTCGCGGGACTGTTCTCCGACGCCACCGGCCATCTGTGGATTCAACGCACGGCGGCGTCCAGCGACCTGACTCAGGTCTGGACGATCCACGGCCCGGACGGTATCGCGATGGCGACCCTGGAGATGCCCATCGAACTGGAGGTCCTCAGCGTCGACGCCACGCACGTGCTCGCAAAGGTGACCGATGAGCTGGGCGTCGAGGCCGTTCGTTCGTACCGGTTTTCGCGATAGTCGCGGGGACTACCGCTGACCCACGCTCAGCTCGTCGAAGCGCTCATTCCCGATGCGGTAGCTCCTCCAATCCTGGTAGTCGAAGTGCCACCACTCGGCTTCGTAGACGGTGAAGCCCTGGGCCTCCATCGCCTCGCGTAGAAGCTCCCGATGCCACCGTTGCCGGGTCGTCCCCCCCGGGTAGTCGGGGAACGAGCGCGGGGACATCTCGTCGTAACCACCCGTCATCGTGATGGGTGCGCCCGTTTCCAGGTCGTAGAGCGTGAGATCGACCGCACAACCTCGGTTGTGCCTGGATCCGTTGGCCGGATTCGCCACGAAGATCCGAAGCTCCTCGGGCGTGGCATCCCAGAACATCTTGGTGACGTACCACGGGCGGTACCCGTCGTGCACGAGAAGACCGTACCCCCGGTCGCGAAGCCAGTCGTGTGCTCGAACCAGACCCTCGGCCGCCGGCCGCTGCAGGAACGCGCGGGGCTCCGAGTAGAAGACCTCGCCCATGAAGTTGTTCGTCGTAGCGTACCGGATGTCCAGCGCAATCGTCGAGTCGAGTGTGGAGAGCTCAACCAGGTCCGATGCCCGGAAGTCCCCCTGCTCCACCGGCGGCGACGCCGCGAGCGCGTCGTCCAACAGGTCTTGGGGAGCTCGAAGCGGCGTGATCTGAAACGTGCCTCCGTCCTCGGCGCCGAGGGATAGGCGCTGAAAGACCCTCTGGCCTACGGATACAGACCCGATACGGCCACCGTCACCGCTTTGGATCGCCACCGCTTCCGTACCGGTCGTGAACGTCGTGTCGGTCAGGGCCGTGAGTTCCGTTGGTTCACCACCCCAGAACAGCAGGGCGAGCGCGCCGTCCGTTTCGAGGACCGAAATCGTATCGGTGCCCTCGGCATATTCGCCGATTATGGGTCGCCACGGTTCGGGGGCGGGCGGCGGAGCGGCGGCGGCGAGACGCTCCGAGTTATCACCCTCCGCGCATGCGGCAAGCATACAGGTGGCCAGCAGGATCATCTTCTTCATTGGCATTGAAGCGCTGAGGGCGTTGCCTAGGGCCAGATGACCAGCGTGTTGGCCCCCTGCAAGAATACGGCGCTGGTAGAGGTCGGGGTGGGGTTGGTCAACTCGACAACGAAGTTCTCCGACCCCGACCCCCGCACCGTCTGTAAGTGCGCCCCCGACGACGTGAAGGTCGGCGAGTCGAAGCTCATGTCGGGCATGATCAACGAGAAATTGACGCCTCCCGGCAGCTCGAGATAGAGCTGGACGTCGGCGGCGTTCATCGAGGCAAAGGTGACTCCGTTGAAGGTATGGAGGGAGGCCGCAGACGTGCTCGTCACGCGCACGGGGAGCCGCGTGATGGCCGTCGCGGTGACGGTGGCGATCCCGCGCACGTCGAGGACCGACGCCGCCCCCACCGGACGATCCAACGCCACATCATCGGCAAACAGAGTGCCCACGACGACGACGGTCGAAGCGAAGCTCACGGTATTGCCGAAATTCTCTATCGTCAGGTCTTGGAACCG
>JADFLD010000224.1 GCA_022564535.1 Gemmatimonadota bacterium | reverse complement strand
CTTTCCGAGGCCGTGTTCGGCGAAGGCGACGTCCCAGCGGCCGCCTAGCAGCCCCCGAGTGTAGCGCCGGCGGGGCCTCTGTAGCTAGAAGATCGCCAGCGGATTGAGCGGCGAGCCGGTGCCCCCGGGCACGGCCAAGGGAGCGGCGACGAACATGAACTCCCAGCGTCCCAGGCGTGCGGCGGCCTCAGCCAGATCCTCGAGGTCGAGGTTGTCGAAGAGCCACAGCCCCATGGTCACGAGCGTGAGCATGTGAATGGGCTGGGAGAAACCCTCCACGCCGGATGGATACACGTCGTTCGTATAGTCGCTGCCGAGCATCGCGACGCCCCGCTCGCGGAGCCACGGGGCCACCGACGCATGGAGGCCCGCAGCCAGTCGCCCCGTCGCCCACGCTCCCTCCTGTGCGCGGCGCGCCCAACGTCCGCTCCGGACGAACACCACGTCGCCCGGTCCGACCGTGATCCCCACCTCCGCCTCCCAGGCCTCTAGGTCATCCACATGAATAGCGGTGCCGGGCTCGAGGTACTCGACCCCTCTCAGTCGGGCGATATCTATCAGGATGCCACGGGTTACGATTCCCTGTTTCGCGTTCGTGATCCCGAGCCTCACGCAGCCATCGTCCGGATCAACGGTCTCCCGTGAGATCCCGTTGTACATCAAACCCTCATACGAGTAGTGACAAAGGGCGTCCATGTGGCTGTGCGCGTAGCCGTGATAGGCGATGGTGTATCGGTCGCTCAGGAAGCCGGATCGCGCTGACCCGAGGAGTACGTGCCCGAAGGGAGAAGTCGCGTCCGCCGCGGCCTCTTTCAAATAGTCGTGTGAAAGGGACACGGAGAGCCCTTCGGTCACGAGCCTCGCAGCCCTCACCGAATGCTCGGGTGTAATCAGGTTCAGAGTACCACGCTCATCGGTGGCTCCCCAGCGCCCGCTATTGGAGAGATCCACCATCCATCGCTCGACGGTTTCGCGGGTCACTTCGGAACGCTGCTGGGCGTGCAGTGCTTCGAGGGCGCCCGACATAGCGACTCCTCCGAGTAGGAGCGCGGTCGTCAGGACAGCGATCGCATGCAAGGCTCTCAGTCGGTCACGCACGGCTAGTTCCTCAACCCGAAAGTGACGAGTGTATGCCCGGAGATCACCGACACGTACTGCCTCCCGTTCACCATGAAAGTGATGGGAGCCATCACGATCTGGCCGCCGAGGCTCGCTTTCCACAACTCCACGCCGGTCAGCGCGTCGAGGGCGTGCAGATAACCTTCGCGTCCGCCCGTAAACAGGAGGTCCGAAGCGGTGGTCAGCATGCCGCTGTCGCTGACGTCGAACTGCTCGAACTTCCAGCGCGCCTCGCCCGTGTGCGGGTCCAGAGCGATAACGGCTCCGTGCCCGACCGCGTCCGTCCAGTCGTTGATCGGAGAGGTTCGGCCGATCCCGATCGTCGGAGCACCGGGTACCGGCGCCAGCACGCTGAACCCACCCCCGAGGTAGTAGCGCCCGGGCACGTACTCGACCTCCTCTTTCTCGTAGATCGTCGCGTAGTCCTCCCAGGCGGAAAAGTAGAACAGGCCCGTCCGGGGACTGTAAGAAGGCGGGTACCAGTTGGTGCCCCCCTGATTGCCCGGCCACGTGGGCGAGCCCGGCGGTTGCGGCGTCGGAACCGGTCTGCCGTTCTCGTCGAGCCCGCTCGACCAGTTCACCTTCACGAATTGCGTCCCCGAAAGGAACTCTCCGGTGACGCGATCGAGCACATAGAAGTAGCCGTTACGGTTCGCCCACAGCATCAGCTTGGACGGCACGCCGTTCCAGTCCATATCGACCAGCACAGGCACTTGGACCGCGTCGTAGTCGTAGCCGTCATTCGGGGTGAACTGGAAGTGCCACTTCAACTCACCGGTGTCCGCGTCGAGAGCCACGACCGCGTCCGAGTAGAGATTGTCGCCCGGACGCTGGTCGGGGTTCCAATCGGGGCCCGGGTTCCCCACGCCCCAGTACATCAGGTTGAGCTCCGGGTCGTACGAGCCCGTGATCCACACGGGCGCGCCGCCGTGCTCCCAGTCATCGTCGCTCCACGTGTCGTGGCCGGGCTCGCCGGGTCCGGGGATCGTGTAGAAGCGCCACGCCTCTTCCCCTGTCTCGGCGTCGTACGCCGCAATGAACCCGCGAATACCATACTCGCCACCACCGACACCGACGATCACTTTGTCTTTCACGACCAACGGAGCCATCGTGATCGAGTAGGCGAGATCGACGTCCGCGACTTCGACATTCCAGAGAGGCTGGCCGTTGGTCGCGTCGATGGCGATCAGTCGCGCGTCGAGCGTGCCCATGAACACCTTGTCGTCGAGCACCGCCACGCCTCGGTTGTTCGCGCCGCAGCACACGCTCGCGTTCTCGTCCGGCGTGTGCTGGTAGACCCAGAAGACCCGGCCGGTAACCGCATCCACGGCCATGACGTCGTTGGGTCGCTCGGTGACGTACATGATCCCGTCGACGACGATCGGGTTCGACTGCCACGCCCCGAACTCCTGGTTCTGGAGCATCCACTTCAGCTCGAGATCGTCGACGTTCGACGGGGTGATCTGGTCGAGTCGGCTGTAGCGCTGACTCGAGTAAGTACCGTTATAGGTGAGCCAGTTCTGCGGCTCGTCCGCCGAATGCAGGATCCGATCGTACGAGACCTGCGCATGGAGTCGATGGGGCACCAGCAACCCTCCGAGGACGACCACCAGCAGCGACTTTCTGAGGACCGCTTTCATTGAGTGCCCCTGAGCGAAAGAAGATACCCGATGAGGTCGGCGACCTCTTCGCTGGAAAGCGTCGTCGGATTCATTATGGGCGTCCGACTCACTTCGTACTCGACGAGATCTGCCTTGATGAGCGAAATCAGCCGTTCCTCCGAGTCTATCAGCTGCACGGTGTAGGTGTCTTCGTTCAGACGGCGGCCGCGGATGGTCCGTCCGTCGCGGGTCACGGCTCGCACCGGTCGGTTGATCGGCAGGAGGGCGCTGATCGGATCGAGGATCGCCCGCTGTAGCGCTGCTGGAGTACGAATCGCTCCGATGTCGCTGAGATCGGGCGCGGTGCGCGGGCCCTGCCCGTTCACGCGATGGCACGACGCACACTCACCGGCGCCCACGAACAGTTCTCGGCCGCGCGCCGCGTCACCGACTTTGACCGCGACGCCGCTCGGATCGAATCCGGCACGGATGTACGCGACGATTCCGTCGAGCTCATCCTGCCGCAAGTCGAACGCGGGCATCCGCGCGCCGGACACGCCACTCCTGATCACCTGGCGCAGGTCCTCGTCCGATAGCGCATGGCGGAAGCGCCCCAACCGGAGATTCACCCCGTCCACGCCGTCTCCGTTCGCCCCGTGGCACAGCGCGCAATCCGAGGTATACACGCGCGACCCCGCTTCGATATCCGCGCTCGTGTACCGGTGATCTCCCGCGGTGTCTTGTGCCACGCCGTCCTCGGAGGCAAGGAGAAACAGCGCGGAAGAAGCAACCCCAAAGAGGGCCAAGCGGAGGTATGAGCGCATGGGGTATCTCATGGAATCTACGATGGCCTGTGAAGAGCATGCCGTCCCACTCGGTCGTCCGTCGACAACGGGCAACATCCGACGAGCCGAACGAGCGGCGCAAGGTCGGCCCGCCGATTCTCTCCGAGGAGAATCCGGGTGGCACCCGCCCCAGTCGCCAATTCCGCTATTCGGTCCCAAGTTGCCGGTCCACGTACTCGACCGGACGGCCACGCCCCGATCCTGGAGGACCGGAACATGATTCGCCCAAGTAATCGTTGTCTCCTTGAGTTCATGCTTTCTCTCGTACTGCTGGTGGTGATCGCGGCGACACCCGTTCTGGCTCAACGCGGAGGCGGCGCGACGGATCCCCTACCCTCCATCGAGGAAAAGACGGCGGGCATGGAGCGGTTGGACGGATTCCTGCCCCTCTACTGGGACGCCGACCTCGGTCAGCTGTGGATGGAGATCCCTCGACTCGATCAGGAGATGATCCATCTCGCGGGCTTCGGGGCGGGCCTCGGGTCGAATGACCTGGGTCTCGACCGGGGCTCCCTGCGAGGCTCCCGGATCGTGAAGTTCGAGCGCGTGGGGCGAAAGATCCTGATGGTGCAACCGAACTACCGGTTCCGCGCCAACAGTGACAACCCCGACGAAGTTCGGGCCGTGCGAGACGCGTTCGCCCGGTCGGTGCTCTGGGGCTTCGCTCCGGAAGCAGAGACGGACGGACGGGTACTCGTCGACATGAACGCGTTTCTGCTCCGCGACGCCCTCGGCGTCGCAGCTCGTATGCAGCCTGGCACGTACCGGCTCGACGACAGCCGCAGCACCATCTACATGGAGATGACGAAGGCGTTCCCCACCAATACGGAGATGGAAGTCGAGCTGACGTTCGTCCAGCAGCCGGGAGAAGGCGGCGGCAGGGGAGGCCGTGGTGGTCGTGGTGGTGGATTCGAGGGCGTGGGTCAGGTCGCAGCGACGGGTGAGGCCGCGAGCATCCGCGTCCACCACTCTTTCTTCGAGCTCCCGGACGACGACTACGAGCCGCGCGCCTTCGACCCACGGGCGGGTTTTGGCTCGTCCTCCTACCAGGATTACGCCACCCCGCTGGGTGAAGACATGACCCGGCGCTTCATCCGCCGGCATCGCCTGGAGAAGCAGAACCCCAACGCCGCCGTGAGCGAT
>JADFLD010000223.1 GCA_022564535.1 Gemmatimonadota bacterium | reverse complement strand
CCAGAAGTCTAATCTGTCGTGGAGGCCGAGCAACGGGCGCCGCAGAACCTCGGTCTACCCCTGCGCCGGGGCTTCCGCCTCACGATAGAAGTCAGACGCCTCATAGCGTTCGAGGCCGCGTACAATGAGCAACTTCGTCACCGCCGCGGCAGGCACCCCAACCAGTAGGCCCACGAAACCGAAGAAGAACCCACCGAGGCTCAGGGCGAGCACGATCCAGACCGGGTGGATCCCGACCGACCCTCCCACGATCCGCGGAGTGATCACCGTCCCGTCGAGAACCTGAGCCAGCCCATACACGACCACCACCTTGAGGAGGGACACGCCGACACTCCCATTGACCAGAGCGATGAGGATCGCCGGTACCAGGCTGATGACGAGGCCAAGGTACGGGATGAGTGAGAAGAACCCCACCATGAGTCCGAGAAACGCCGCGTAGGGGAATCGAGCGAGGCCGAGCCCGATGCCCGTAATCAGGCCGATGGAAATCGCGACCATCACCTGACCGCGCAGGTAGCTGGACACGAGATCGTCGCACTCGCCGAAGAATGAGACGAACGGATCGCGGCGGCGCTCCGGCACGAGTTTGACGATGCGAGCGGTGATCTCATCCCAGTCGCGAAGCAGATAGAACGTCAGGACCGGGGTGAGCACTACGTAGCCCAAAATCGTGAAAACCGAGCCGATGCCGCGTCCGAGCCCGAGCACCCCGCCCCACACATAGGCGGTGAGTGCGGCCTGCCGCTCCTGCAGGAACTCGACGACGGCGGCGGAGTCCACGGCCCTCAGCTGGGCTACGATCTCCGCTCCGTCGATGAGTGGCACATCGACGGCGATCAACCGCTCCTGGCCGAGCTCGATCCAGAGGGCGAGGCGCTCGAAGAGCAGTGCGGTGTCCGGAAGCAGTTCTCCCATCTGCTTGAAAGCGGCCGGCACCAGAATCAGAAAGACGCCCGCGAGAAGCCCCACCGCAGGCACCATGAGCACCAGCACGGCCAGCGAGCGGGATATGCCGCGAGCCGCGAGCCAATCCACGAGCGGGTCCAACATGTACGCCAAGACCAGAGCGAGAACGAACGGCGCGAGGAGCGTCCCGGTCTCCGACAGCATCCAAAGCCCAGTCAGGATCGCCGAAATCGTGACGAGCGCGGCGTGCCCTTCCTTGCCCCGAAATGGGATGAGAACCGCCCACAAAATCAGGAAGAGGAACGCGGGATTGAGGATCGACAGGGTCTCCAAGAGGAAGAAGGCGAGAACGACGATGACCGCCGTAGCCTGGACGATCTTCCACATGGTGATCTGGGCGCCTTCCGTCATAGGATTCCCTCGTCCGCGGGCCGGTCCGAGTCCAGCAGCATCCTCTGCACGATTCTCAGCACCTCCTGGGCGTTTTCATACGAGATCCGCCGATCTGCCGTGGCCAGGGGAACCCACTCGCACGCGGTAATGCCCTCATCGCGTTGCGGAGTCAAACTCCCTCGCTCGGAGTACATCAAGTAGAACGTGGTGAACTTGTGAATCCGCCGACCTCGCGCCCGAAAGAGCCAATCGATGGTCACGAGCTCGCTCCCCAACTCGAGATCCTCGAGGCCGGTCTCCTCAATCACCTCGCGGAGCGCCGTCTGCCCGAGGGTCTCCCCGTCCTCGGCGTGTCCCTTGGGCAGTCCCCACTTCCCGTACGGGTCCCGAATGACGAGGGCGTGCGGGACCCCGTCGATTGAGCGAACCACGACACCGCCCGCGCACGTCTCGACACCGGCGCCAGGAGTCACGGTCGGGTCGGGTGAATCCATCAGAAGATCGAGAGCCTGACGTAGCGCCGCGGATTCTCGCGGACGTCCTGCAGAAGGAGGCGGAACTGCTCGAGCACGGCCTCGGCTCGAATCGCGAACGTGGGGTCGTTGAGGAGTCGTCCGATGGACCCCTCTCCGGCCTCCAGGCGGGCGGCGATCCTGTCGATGCGGGTGAACGCCGAATCGGCCCGCTCGAGGGTCGCACCCAGACCGCCTTCCGGGTCCGATAGGTCGCGCGCGATCTCTCGCATTCCGACCGACGCGAGCCGGATGTTCGTGAGGATCGTGTCGATTTGAGCGTCGCCCAGAACGGTCTCCAAACGCTCGAACGAGCGACGCGCCGCCTGAGCAGCGATTTCCACCTGCGTGAGCACGCTGTCCGCACTCTGCGTAATACTCTCGGCAGCCTCGGCCTGCTGCTGGACGAGCGTGCGCACCTCCCGAGTGATGGCTTCGATGTTGGTGATCGCACGAGCCAGGTTATCGGCGGTTTCCTGATTGAACGCCAACTCCAGACGATCCGTGAGATCGGCGAGGTTCTGCGAAATCTGCTCGGCCGACGCCGTCAGTCGCGAGAACTCGGGCAAGGCGTAGCCCCCGAGCACCCGGGGCTCTGAAGGAAGTCCTTCGGGAACGTCGTAAAACGGGAACCGGGGATAGATGCTTCGGCTCACGATCTCCGCCTGCCAGTCTCCCATCATCGACCGGGAGCCCAGGACCACACCGGCATCGGCGGGAAGGGGCACGCCGGCATCCAGCAGGAGCGTTACCCGGACGCTGGCACCTCCAGGCTCCACGGAGATCAGCGCGACGCGCCCGATTCGAACGCCTCGATAGGTGACGGGATTGCCCTGCGAGAGTTGTGCAACCGATTCGAGCAGAACCTCCACGACCTGTGTAGGCCGGCCGAAGTTCGTACCCTTGAGCCACAGGGTGCCTATGACGGCGAGCGCCAGGGCCGTGAGTATGACGAGGCCCACAAGAAACTCCCGACCCCGGTTCACGAGGCAGATTCCATCAGCTCAGGCCTCCCCTCGATGAAGCCTTTCACGATCGGATCGGCACAAGCCTGAAACTCGTCGGGCGTGCCCTCGAAACGAATTGTTCCATCGTACAGCATCGCCACGCGGTCCGAAATCCGGAAGGCGCTCTTCATGTCGTGCGTGACGACGACCCCGGTCACGCCGAGCTCGTCGGACATGCGAATGATGAGCGCGTCGATGACGGCCGTCGTCACCGGATCGAGCCCGGTCGTCGGCTCATCGTAGAGGATGTACGTCGGCTCGGTGGCGATCGCACGCGCGAGTCCGACCCGCTTACGCTGGCCGCCCGAGAGCTCCGCGGGGAACCGGTCCCCAGATCCTTCGAGATCGACCAGACTCAGGCACTCTCGCACACGCTCCGCGATCCGCTCGTCGGAATAGTCGTCCATTCGTTTCAGCCCCATGCCCACGTTCTGCGCAATCGTCATCGAGTCGAACAACGCTGCAAACTGAAAGACGTACCCCACGTTGCGGCGCATGCGGTAGAGCGACTCCCTATCGACTCGCGCGACGTTGTCACCATCGACCCAGACCTCTCCCTCGTCCGGACGGAGTAGGCCGACAATGTGCTTCAACGCGACCGACTTCCCGGATCCCGAGGCGCCGATGATCGAGATCGTCTGGCCCTCGGGAATCGAAAGCGTAAAGCCCTGGAGAACCTTCCTCTCGCCGAACGCCTTGTGGACGCTCATCAGCTCGATGCTCACAGAAGTACAGCCGCCAGAAACGCGTCGAGCGCGAGAATGATCATGCTCCCCACGACCACCGCCTGTGTCGTCGCCCGACCGACACCCTCCGCACCACCCCGGGTGTGGAACCCGAAGGCGCAGCCCACGCCCGTGATGGTCACGCCGAAGGTCACGGACTTGATCATGGAGAACTGCACGTCCCAGGGATCGAAGAAGAGGCGAAGCCCCTTGAGAAACTCCTGAGCCGACATGTCGAGGAGTACGATGGCCGTTCCCCATCCGGCGAGCACGCCGACCACGTTCGCCAAAATGATCACCACCGGAAACATGATCGCGCCGGCGAGGACACGGGGAACGACGAGATAGGCCACAGGATCGTACGCGAGGGTCTCGAGGGCGTCGATCTGCTCGGTCACACGCATGGTCCCCAGCTCGGCCGCGATGGTCGCGCCCACCCGGCCGGAGAGGGCCAAGCCCGTGAGCATGGGACCCAACTCGAGGACCATCGTCTTGCCAACCAGCGTCCCGACGAAGTACAGCGGTATCGCACCCGTGAACGTGTACGACGCCTGCAGGGCCAGAACCACTCCAGTGAACGTCGCGATGAAGAGCGCGATCGGAACCGACTCGACCCCGATACGCATCATCTGTCCGAGCAGATGGGGACCCCAGATCCCGACCTTGTGGAGCGCCTTTCCGGCGTCCCGGCCCAAGTACCCTGCGCGCCCGACTGCGGCTACGGACCGTATCACGGCGCGTCCAACAGCCTGGACCGGGGACTGAAGAGGATGCATGCACGATAATACACGCGGATGCAACACTCGGAGAGGTGCTCCCCGGATTCGTGACTCGTCGCGCGGACGGGTCACGCGTCGCAGGGCCGCTATTCGGAGGGGAGGCCCTCGCTCTCGAGCGTGAACTCAACCTCTTCGGTCCGCCCGTTCTCTCCGGGGACCTCGTACGCGATCCGTACCCGCTTTACGGCGGATCGTGGATCCGTGAGCGCCACTTCGAAGTCGAGCGTCTGGTCGGGCAAATAGCCCAAGCGCTGCATGAACACCAAAAGCGGGGTGAACGTGTGGGCGAAGGCCGACCGCGGCTCCGCCGATGGATATTCGATGGGGTAGGTGGGAATTCCATGTTCCGCGGCAAAGGCCGCCAGATGACCGCCGTTCTTGCCCCCATCCGCG
>JADFLD010000222.1 GCA_022564535.1 Gemmatimonadota bacterium | reverse complement strand
CTGCGCAATTTCGTCACGGGGCTGCCAGACGACTCCAGCGCGGAACAAGTCGTCTCTGCCATCCTGAAAGACGTGGCTCGGTTTAGCGGGCGTAAGTCGCCCGACGACGACCAAACCGTCATCGCGGTTCGGGCGGTCTAAGGCACAGCAAGAGAAGGGAATGGGTATGCCGCTGTCGGGCTTTGATCGTCGCGAGGGAGAACTTTTTTGTGAAGGAGTGTCTCTCTGCGCCATCGCTCGGAAGGCAGGTACTCCGACCTACGTCTACTCGGGCACCGCGATCCGTGACAACTACCGCAGCTACGATACCGCGCTGGCCAGTCTCTCGCACGAGATCCACTACGCGGTAAAGGCTAACTCTTCACTCGGCGTTCTCGCTTTGCTGGCGCGTGAGGGCGCGGGTTTTGACATCGTTTCTGGCGGCGAACTCTTCCGAGTTTTGCAGGCTGGCGGTTCCCCTGAAAAGGTTGTATTCTCCGGCGTCGGCAAGTCCGCAGCCGAGATCGCCCTGGCGCTTTTGCACGTTGGCGTTCTGGCCGCCGAGGCGACCCGAGTTCGGACCCCGGCGCGTGACACCTTGCCCGTCCGCGGCACGTCCTCCGGGTCGACGCCCAGCCGTTCCGCGACCCCCTCCGGCGTGTCCCCGTTGGGAACCATCCACGCCAGCGTTCCATCGGTCAGGTTCAGCGCCGTGATACGACCCCAGGGTGGCTTCACGATCGGTATCCCCCGGGCTACCTGTGGGCGCGCGAACCCGAAAATGTAGTTCATGTCCGACCGGTCCCCACCCTCGATCATCGCGAGCACGGAGACGTTGGTCTGAGACCCGACGTAGAGGTATCCGGTCTCGGGATCCAGGGCGCCGCCTTCCCAGTTCGCCCCCCCGGTGGTGCTGGGGAGGGAGAGCGTCCCCCGCGATCCGTCCGGTGCCTCGGCCAGGGATGGAGGAGTGAAAATCGGTCCCATGCGGTACGCGCTGACCACCTCCACCGCGCGGGCCCGGAGCTCGGGCGTGAAGTCGAGCAGGTCGTCTTCGGTGAAGCCCTGACGCTCGAACGGCGGGGGCTTGGTCGGGAAGGGCTGCGTCGGCGACGTCCACTCGCCGGGCACGTCGGTCTGCGGCACGGGTCTCTCCTCGATCGGCCAGATCGGCTCTCCGGTCAGGCGATCGAAGACGTATGTGAAGCCCTGCTTCGTGACTTGGGCCACGATTTTACGAGGCTCCCCGTCGATCTCGAGGTCGGCGAGGATGGGGAACGTGGGGTTGTCCCAGTCCCAGATGTCGTGGTGGATGATCTGGAAGTGCCAGATCTTCTCGCCCGTCCGGGAGTCCAGGCAGACCAGCGTGGTGGAGAAGAGGTTGTTGCCGTGACGATGACCCCCGTAGTAGTCGCCGGTCGCGGCCTCCGTCGGCAGGTAGACGTAGCCGGTCTCCGCGTCGAACGAGATCGGCGCCCATACGGCGGCGTTCCCGGTGTACGTCGCGGAGTCGTCCAGCCACGTCTCACTCCCCTCCTCCCCGGCCTCGGGGATGGTCTTGAACGTCCATAGCAGTCGTCCTGTGCGGGCATCGAACCCCCGCACGTCGCCGGGCGTGTTCACCATGGACGGGGGCCGAAGTCCTATGTGGTGGGCCGAGCCCACGACGATCACGTTCCCGACCACAGTGGGCGGAGAACTCGCCCCGATCGTTCCCACCAGCGGGATGCCCTCTCGCGTACGGTGCCCGTCGTTCAGGTCGACGGTCCCACCGGCACCGAACCCGTCTACCGGGAGGCCGGTCTTGGCGTCCAACGCAACCAGGTGATACCCTGGCGTCACCACCAGGACGCGGTCGTCTCCGGCGCCGTCGCTCCAGTAGCTCACACCCCTCCCAGGGTTGGCCCGAGGCGCGCTGGCGAGGCGCTCGCCTTCGTCCATGCGCCACATCCATAGCATTTCACCGGTGCCTGCGTCGATCGCGACCACTCCCCGCCGCATTCCCGCCGTCGCGTACAGCACGCCGTCGATCATGAGCGGCGTCGTCGAGGAACGGATGAGCGGGTTCGGGCCGAAGTTTCTTGCGCTCCAGCGCCAGGCGATTTCCAGATCCGCGAAATTGCTCGCATCGATCTGATCGAGCGCCGAGTAGCGCGTGTGCCCGGCGTCACCGCCGTAGATGGGCCACTCGCCTCCCTGAGCCCCCTGCTGCGCGGCGAGGCAAACGGGTGCGAGCATCATCGCCGCCAGAAGGGTGACTGGGGTCCGAATCGAGGAAGGCTCCGCCATGGCGCGCATCTTTGCTTGGGGACGTAGGCGGAAAGAACCTGGTAGGGTCGGCCATGCGTCGCCAGGGACGGGGCCGTAGGACGTTGCCGGCCAAGTGGGTGGCCGGTACCGTTGGGTTCCTCACGCTCCATGCAGATGACAGGAACCCCATGAAAATCCACCGACTCCTTCGCGCGGCCGTTTTCCTGGCGTTGGTCGCGACGCCTCTTTCAGCGCAGCAGAAGCGCGCGCTCGATCACTCGGACTACGATCGGTGGAATCGCATCCGGAACGACATCCTGTCCGCGGACGGCAAGTGGCTCGCCTATCGACTCGTTCCTGGCGATGGAGATGCTTCGCTCATCGTGAAGCGGCTAGACGACGAGCGTGCCTTGACGATCGCGCGCGGCGCGTCCCCTCGCTTCACGGCCGACTCTCGATATCTGGTAGCGCTCATCGATCCGACCGAGGCGGCGGTCGACGAGGCGCGCGACGCGGACGGTGAAGACTCGAGGGCACCGAAGGACTCGCTGGTGATCGTGGATCTATCGGACCTGTCGGTCGTCCGTGTGCCCGACGTGCGCTCGTTCGAGCTGCCCGAGGATGTCGGGGAGTGGCTCGCGTACCTTCTGGAGGCACCCGGCGACGACGACGCCGAAGAGGAAGACGATGCCGAGCAGGAGGAGTCCGAGGACGAAGATGGCGATGACGACGCGCCGCCTCGTCTCGACGACGGAACGACACTCGTCGTCCGGACGCTGGATTCGGGGGCTGAGCGTCGCTTCGATCATGCCGTGACCTATGCGTTCGCGGCCGACGGCTCAGCGCTTTTTTACACGGCCTCAGGCGAGGATGGGGAGGCAGATGGTGTCTACCGCGTCGGGCGCTCCGGCGACGGCGAGGCCGTGGCTTCCGGCGAAGGCCGCTACGTGCAACTCGCGGTGTCGGACGAGGGTGACGCGGCGTTTCTGAGCGACCGCGACGCTCGGGTCTCGGAAGCGCCCGCGTTCACGCTCTTCACGTCGACAGGAGGAACGGCCACGGTGCGGGTCATGCCGGGCGCTCCGGGAATCCCGGAGGGTTGGGCACCGAGTGACAACGGTGAGGTCTCTTTTTCGGACTCCGGCGCCCGAGTCTTCTTCGGGACCGCCCTCGCACCTCGTCCGGAAGTCGAGGACGACACACCCGAGGACGAGCGTGTCGAGGTCGACATCTGGAACTGGAAGGACCCCTTTCTCCAGCCCATGCAACTCGTCCAGTTGGAGCGCGAACGCGAGCGCACATACGAGGCGATGCTCGATCTGGCGAGCGGGCGCGTCATGCAGCTTGCGACGACCGACCTGCCGAACGTCCGTGTCGCTGACGATGGCGACGGCTCTGTCGCTCTGGGAACCAGCGACCTGGCGTATCGCCAACTCGTATCGTGGGATGGAAGGTACTCCGACCTTTACGTCATCGACCTCGAAGACGGATCGCGCGAGATGGTTGCCGAGATGGTGCGCGGCGGCGGCGCGTTGTCACCAGGCGAGCGCTACATAACTCGCTGGGACGGATTCGAGAAGGCGTGGTTCGCCCTCAGCGTCGAGACGGGTGAGGCCATCAACCTGACCGGCTCGATGAGCGTGCCGTTCCACGACATCCTCGACGACCATCCCGACGCGCTCCGCTCCTACGGATCGGCGGGCTGGACCGAAGACGACGAGGCGTTCATCGTCTACGATCGGTTCGACGTGTGGGCCGTGGATCCGACGGGACGCACCGCGCCCAGGAATCTCACGGAAGGTGTGGGCCGAGCCACGGACACGCGGTTCCGGTACCTCGACCTGGACCCTGACGACGAGGTCATTCCCACCGGCGAGGACGTCCTCCTCTCCTCGTTCCACCTCTACACCAAGGTGGCCGGGATCTACCGTGACCGATTCGATCGATCGAGAGAGCCCCAGCTGCTCATCGAGGCCGACGCGCGGTTCGCCGGTGTTCGCAAGGCGGACGACGCGGACGTATTGACGTTCACCCGCTCGACTTTCTCCGACTTCCCCGACATCTGGGTCACGGACGTCGATCTGGACGATCCCCGGAAAGTCACCGACGCGAACCCGCAACAGGCGGAGTTCACTTGGGGGACAGCCGAGCTCGTCGAATGGACCTCCAACGACGGTATCCCGCTCCAGGGCATCCTCTACAAGCCCGAGGGATTCGATCCCACGCGGGAGTACCCGATGATGGTGTACTTCTACGAGCGTCTGTCCGACGGGCTCCATCAGTATTTCGTTCCGGCCGCGGGAAGCTCGTCGATCGATCGCAGCTTCTACGTCAGCCGAGGTTATCTGCTCTTCGTGCCGGACATCCCCTATCGCATCGGGTACCCTGGGGAGAGTGCGCTCGATGCAGTCATACCGGGGGTGCTCAACCTGGTGGGCGAGGGCTTTGTCGATCGTGACAAAATCGGGGTCCAGGGACATTCTTGGGGGGGATACCAGATCGCGTAC
>JADFLD010000221.1 GCA_022564535.1 Gemmatimonadota bacterium | reverse complement strand
CTCGCACGAACTGGAGATCCAGTGGGCCGAACGCGTGGAGGCCCTGATCCCGTCCGCGGAATCGGTACGCTTCACCAGCTCCGGCACGGAGGCGACGATGATGGCTGTGCGCCTTGCGCGAGCGTACACAGGCAGACGCACGCTCTTGCGCTTCCGCCAGCACTTCCACGGCTGGAACGACAACATGGTCGGCACGCCCGGCCGCGAAGGCGTGCATCCGCACGCGCTCGGCGTCCCTGACGAGACGCTATCGAGCGTCGTCGTGATTCCGCAGAACGACCCCGATGCGCTTCGCCAGACGCTGTCCGAGGAGGACGTTGCCGCCGTGATACTGGAGCCGACAGGAGCGCACTGGGGGACAGTGCCGCTCGACGAGGCGATCCTCCCCGTCTTGCGCGAGGAGACGGCGAAGGCCGGCGCCGTCCTCATTTTCGATGAGGTGGTGACGGGCTTCCGCGCGTCGCCCGGCGGCGTCCAGGCCGCGAGCGGCGTTGTGCCGGACCTCACGACGCTGGCCAAGATCCTGGCCGGCGGCCTCCCTGGCGGCGCCGTCGCTGGCAAACAGGAGATGCTCGCGTTGATCGAATCCGGAGACGGCAGGCGCGACTTCCAGGACCGCGTCCCCCACCCGGGCACCTACAACGCCAATCCGTTGTCGGCAGCGGCCGGAAACGCGGCGCTCGACGTGGTCGCGACGGGAGACCCGCACCGCCACGCCGAGAAGCTCTGCCGGGACCTCGTCGGCCGCCTCAACGGCGTCCTGAGCGGCCAAGGTGTGCCCGGCTGCGCCTACGGGCTCGCGTCAATGTTCCACATGATCATCGGTGCGGAGTGCCCTCCCCCTATCGGCGGCTTCGGCTGGGACTGGCAGGGCCAACCTGGCGATCGTGTTCCGGGCATGTCCGGCGAAGTGTTCTGGGCCCTGCGGCGAGGCATGCTGAACGAAGGCGTCGACCTCATGGGGCCGGGCGGCATGGTGTCCTTCGCCATAGACGGGGTGGAGTCGGCGGATCTCCAACGCCACCTTTCGCGCACCGCCAACATTCGGACGCGCGTCATCGGCGAGTACGATTATGGATGGATGCGGCTCTCCACGCACATCTACAATGCACCGCGTGACGTCGAGCGGGTACTCGAGTTGGTCGAGGAAGTGACCCGTAGCGGCATTCCTGCGTAGTGCAGGCCACTTTTCAAGAGTCGGGCATGACAGTGAAGAAGAGGGTACCGATCGCCGTGCTCGTAGTCCTGCTCGGCGGCGCCGTGTGGTCGATCGCTTCGGCTCAGAGCCTGACGGTCCCGGATGGTTTCGAGATCTCGGTGTTCGCCGATGGGCTCAGCGGCGCGCGCACGCTCAAGGTGGGGCCGGACGGGATGCTGTACGTCGTGCTTTCGCGGCTGGGCACGATCGTGCGGCTCGATCCCGAGGGCGAGGGCGACGCGATCGAGGTGGCGGATGGCCTGAACCGACCCTACGGCCTCGCCTTCCACGATGGTTGGATGTATGTCGGGGAGAGACATCGGATCGTGCGCTATCGGGGCCCTTCGTACACGAGCCCGGAAGTCGTGGTCGCGGATCTTCCGACGGGTGGGTCGCACTGGACGAGAGAGATCGTGTTCGGAGCCGATGGCATGCTCTACGTGTCCGTCGGCTCGAGTTGCAATCTGTGCGAGGAGCGCGATCCTCGCCGAGCCGCTGTCACGCGGTACCGGCCCGACGGGACGGAAGAGACCATCGTGGCCGAGGGGCTTCGTAACGCCGCCGGGCTCGCGGTCCACTCTGGCACCGGCGCGCTGTGGGTGTCGCAAAACGAGCGCGACATGCTCGGCGACGACGTGCCTGTGGAGGAGATCAACATTCTCTCGGACGGAGATCACTTCGGCTGGCCCTACTGCCACGGTGACAGGGAAGTGAACCCCGAGTATCGAGATCGCGCCGCTTTCTGCCGGGGCACGACCCCGCCGGCGCTCTCCATCCAGGCACACTCCGCGCCCCTCGGGATGGTGTTCTACACGGGCGATCAGTTTCCTGAGGAGTATCGGGGGGACCTGTTCGTCGCGCTTCATGGATCGTGGAATCGCTCGGAGCGCACCGGCTACAAGCTGGTTCGTGTGCACGTGGAGGACGGGCGCCCGGTGTCGTACGAAGACTTCGCCACCGGATGGCTGGCTTTCGGTCGGGTGACCGGACGTCCCGTCTATCCGGTCGTCGGCCCTGACGGGAGCCTTTTTCTCTCGGACGACGAAGGCGGCCGGATCTATCGAATCCGGTGGGCGGGCTGAACGGGATGATCGACGGACGAGCCGGCGGTGACGTCGCGTCGCCGAAACCCCCTGAGCCGGCTTGGCTCCCGGCGTTCCTTGCGGCACTGGCCGCCTTCGCCTTGTACGTGCTCACGCTTGCCCCGACGACCGCGTTCTGGGACACGAGTGAGTACATCGCGACCGCGCACATCCTCGGCATTCCGCACCCGCCCGGAAATCCCTTCTTCGTCGTGGTCGCGAAGGTCTGGAGCCTCCTGCTCGCGCCTACGGGGCTCTCCGTCGCCGTGCGGATCAACCTTCTCGCGGCTGCGACCAGCGCGGGCGCGACCGGCTTCTTCTATCTCATCGCGCACCGCGTCCTGGGCGGACTCCTCCCCAGCGATGGGTTCGCTCGCGTTGGAGCCGCCGCGTCCGCGATCATCGGGGCGACCGCGTTCACCGTCTGGAACCAGTCGACGGTGAACGAAAAGGTCTACACGCTGAGCGTCTTCATCATCGCGATGGTGAGCTGGCTCGCGATCCGGTGGCACGATCGGCGAAATGAGCCGGGAGCGGAACGGGGTCTGCTCTTGGCCGTTTTCCTGCTCGCGATTGGCTCGACCAGTCACCTGATGTCGGTGCTGCCGGCCCCGGCCCTCGGAGTTCTCGTGCTTCTCTCCGGCCCGAGGCGGCTCCTTACGGGCCCGTTCATCGGGCGCGCGATCGTGCTGGTTCTGCTCGGCCTTTCGTTCAACTTCGTGCTGCCGGTGCGTGCTTCGCTCGATCCGGTCATCAACGAAGGAGACCCGACGTGTGCCTCCGTGGCGGATGCCGCGAAGGCGATCTATACGAATGGAAGGGCGGGTTGCAGGGCGCTCAGTGCGAATCTGACGCGTGAGCAGTACCAGACGCCCCCGATCACCCAACGCAATGCGCCTTTCTCGGCACAGATGGCGATGTACGGGCAGTACTTCGAATGGCAGTGGGCCCGCGGACTCAGCCCCTCCGAGCTTCCGCAGGCGGCCCGACTGCCCTTCACGCTGCTCTTTCTCGCCCTGGGGTTGGCGGGCCTCCGAGCGGCTTGGAAAACCGATCGCGTCATCGCTTCATATCTCATCGTCCTCACGGCGACTCTGACGATCGGGTTGGTTGTTTACCTGAATTTCAAGTACGGCTACTCGCTCTCAACCGAGATCACGGATCCCGGTCAGCACGAGGTTCGCGAACGCGACTACTTCTTCGTTGCCGGCTTTCTGCTGTGGGGAAGCCTCGCCGGAATCGGCTTGGCCTGGACATGGCACACGCTCGCACGCGCCCTGGGGGGCGGTGCCCGCCGATACCGGATGCTCGCTCCGGTCCTCACCATCGCCCTGATCCCGCTTCTCCTCAATTGGGGATGGGCGAGCCGAGCGGGGGACTATGCCGCGCGTGACTGGGCGTACGATCTGCTCATGAGCGTCGAACCGTACGGCATTCTCTTCACGAACGGCGACAACGACACCTTTCCCCTCTGGTATATCCAGGAGGTCGAGGGGATTCGAAAGGACGTCACTGTCATCGTGGCCCAGTACCTCCTGACGAGTTGGTATCCCAAGCAGCTTCAGGAGCTCACGCGTCCGGAGAGGCAGCGATTGTACGACGCCACGCTCGTCCCCGGGCTCTACGACGATCGCGCGCCCCCTCGGAGGTCCATCGTGGAGCTCACGCACGAGCGCATGGACCAGGTGGGTACCGCGAGACTGACGGAGGACTTTACGATCGCGTTCCCCGGGCTCGCGGTGACGTACCCCGCCGGCATGGTTCTCGACCGCAGTCAGCAACTGGCGCTTTCGATCGTCCACGACTCGGCCCCCGAGCGGCCGATCTATTTCTCTGCATCGGGTGGACTTCTGACCCAGCTCGGGCTGGAGCGGTGGGGCGTTCGAAAGGGCCTGACGACTAAGCTCGTTCTGCGCAACCTCGATAACGATTCGAACGAGGGACTCGTGCAGGTCCGACCGGAATACGGCTCGAGTTGGTATGATCTCGAGCATTCGCTGAAGCTTTACGACGAGGTGTACCAGTACCGCGGACTCCGCGACCGAGCCATCTGGCAGGACCGGTCCACGCTCAACATCCCTTGGCAATTCTATGTGATGGCTCTACAGATCGCGGACGCCGCGTCCGTTGCCGGAATGGACCCTTCGGTCGTCCAACGGCTTCAGGAGGACGCGATCTCGTTCCAGGTCGTCGCTCAGGGGCCGATCGGTCACGGGAGACTGAGTGTGGAGACCCTCCCGGTCGCCTAGCTCCCTTGACGGGACTTGGCTCTGGGTGGCCTCCAAGCGCCCTGCATCCGAGTCGGCCGCGGTACCTGCGGACGACGGCATGAGCCTGTCACCGCACTCGCCACAGAAGTTCTTCTCGTCTGGATTCTCATGGCCCCTGCTGCACGTGGTCATGGCACTGAGCACCCGCCCGCCCCTGAGTGAATGCGTATCTTCGTCTTGGACCAAGTCGCGGTCAAG
>JADFLD010000220.1 GCA_022564535.1 Gemmatimonadota bacterium | reverse complement strand
GCGAATATGCCGGTGTCAGCGCCGAGCTTGGCAACCCACTCGGCCATGACATGATCGGCCACAGCCACCGCGCCCCCGCCAGATTCCCTCAGTGCACGCAGAATCAAGAAGTCGCCCACGGCACCGGGCACCCTCAGCCCCGCAGCATACGTACTCGCGCCCTCCCACGGCTCGGCGTATTCAGCTCCGGACTCCCATGCCCGGACCATGGGGGCACACCCCGCCGCCTGAACCGTGAACATCTTGGGACGATCCGAGCCGATCCAACCGAGAAGCTCCATCTCGTCGAACGCCTTCCACATGCCGATGAGCCCCGTGCCTCCGCCTGTCGGATAAACGATCGCGTCGGGTAATCGCCCGCCGAGCTGTTCGGCCAACTCGTACCCCATCGTCTTTTTCCCTTCGACGCGGTACGGCTCCTTGAGTGTCGACAGGTCGAACCATCCGTGTTCCTTGGCGCCCTTCTGCACGATTTTTCCGCAATCACTGATGAGGCCGTCGATCAACTGCACATCGGCACCCAACGCCTTCATCTCCTCGATGATCGGAGCCGGCGTGTCCGACGGGAGCACGACGTGGACCGGGAGCCCGGCGGCCGCACCGTACGCAGCTGCCGCGCTCCCCGCGTTCCCCGCGGAGGGCAACGCCAACTCCTCCGCACCGAGCTCCCACGCCCGCGACACCGCGAGGCACAGACCGCGCGCCTTGAAGCTGCCGGTCGGGTTCTGGCCTTCGTCCTTGACCCACAGTTGGCGGACCCCGAATCGGGCCGCGGTCCGATGTGCGTCGATCATGGGAATCCATCCCTCGCCCAACGAAACGCGAAACTTCGGGTCGCGCACCGGCAAGACATCGGCGTAGCGCCACAGGTCCGACGTGCGGTTGGCGACGACGTCCATCCCGAACCCGTCGCGAATCGCTTCCAGATCGTAGCGAGCGAATAGGGGCTTGCCGGCAGCGGAGAGCCCGATCAGCTGTTCGCTCTCGATTCGCTCCCCCGTGCCCGTGCATTCGAGGTGGGTCGCGCCGGGTAGTCGTCCGTCCTGATCGGTCATGAGCCCTCGGTAGGGTTGGTCTGGCCCCCGATAGGAGGCGGATTACGGAGTAGCAGGCGTGCGCCGACGGCAAGGAGAATCGCCCCGAGTGGAACGAGCCACAACGGCGGAGGCGCCCTCGGGTCCAGGAACGCTTCCCGAAGGCTCGGAGCCGACGCCAGAAAGATGATGGTAGCGTTGTTGAGAAAGTGCATGAGCATGCCGACCCATATCGAGCCGGTTCGCCACACAGCCCACGCGATGACGACACCCAGCGTCGCAGTCGGGAGAAAGCGGATCACGGTCTCGAACGAGAGGTGGAAGGCACCGAAGACGACGCCGTTCAGCAGAACCATGCGCCACGGCGCGAGTCTGCGGGTCCCTCCGAGCAAGACACCCCGAAAGACGATCTCCTCGCACACGGCGGGCGTAAACGCCAGCAGGAGCAGGAGCCAGAGCATCCGGCTCGGCGTGTCGGCGGTGATGAGCTCTTCGAGCCCCTCCAGGAGTTCCCGCGGAACCGGGAGTACGAAGGCCTGAAGCCAACCGACGAGCCAGACGAGCGGGGCGGCGCCCGCGATCAGGACGACACCGCCAACGACTCCGACGAGGGTCGGCATCCGGAGAGAAAGTGTCCGGCCCGGGTCGAAGCCGGAATAAGCGACGAGGATCGCGACAGGGACCAGAAGGAGGAGCCACTCGGCCGCGAGCAGGCCAGCCTCTCCGAAGAGGACCTGCAGCTGCATCCCTCCAAAGAAATACAGTACGGCAACCAGCGCGACGAACGCGCCAACGACGTGGGGCTCAGGGTCCGGGCGCACACGCCCGTATGTGAGCGAGGGCGCCTGCGACTCCTCGGTGTCGTACTCTTCAGTGGAGCGGATCATCGAAGCTGGGCTGTCAGGGCAGTCGGCGGGCGTAGTGAAAGACCCCGACTGAGCGCGTGTGCAGGGCGGCCGGACCCCGGCATGCGTTGCCGTGTACGGCATCGGAGCCTAGTGCGAGGGGCCAGGGGCTGCTAGAGGATGGTCCATGACGTCGTGGAAGAACTTCGACCACACTCGTAGTTGTCGGGCAACCCCAAGGAGGGGATCGGGCATCGAAATAGCCAGATGAACTCGCAAACCCTTGGAACAACCGACAGCCAGCTCATCAGGCTGGCGGCTGACGGAGACGCGCGCGCGATCCGGGCGCTCTACGACCGGTACTCACCGCGGGTATACGCCGTCGTGCGTCGCATCGCGGGCGATGACGATTTAGCACAGGACTACGCACAGGAAGCATGGATCCGGGCGATCCGGGCACTACCGACGTTCAGGGGCGACGCCCGGTTCTCGACCTGGATCCATCGGATCGCGGTCAACTCCGCGCTCCAAGCCCTACGCAAAGCCGAGACACGAAGAAAGCGTGAAGGACCGGCGCCGGAGGATGTGCCGATCGCGCCGACCCACTCGGACGCGCTCCTGCAGAAGAAGTTGGAGCGAGCCTTGGACGGGCTGCCGGAAGGCATGCGACGGGTGATCATCCTCCACGACGTGGAAGGCTATACACACGAGGAGATCGGAGACGTGCTCGGCGTGACCGCGGGCACTTCGAAGTCACAGCTATTCAAGGCTCGGGCCAAGATGCGGGTGATGCTCGCAGGGTTGGACGGAGCCGCGCTGGAACATGGAGCAGAAGCATGGAGCATCTGAGCGCCGAACAACTGGCCAGGCTCGTCGACGAGGAGCCGGGGCTCGAGGAGGCCGACCACCTATCCGAATGCACTGGGTGCGCGAAGGAGCTCGAGGCGCTGCGGGAGCAGACTCTCTCGCTCGCGGCCCTTCCCGAAATCATGCCACCGTTGGGTGACTGGCGGGTGCTCGAGGCGCAACTGCGTTCCGAGGGTCTGGTCCGCGACCCCGGTCTATTCCGTAGACTCGGGCTGGCGCAGACACCGGCGTGGATGAAGGCGGCGGCCGCCGTCATGCTCTTCCTCGGCGGCGCCACCACGGGTTCGGCGCTCACAACCGCAGGAGCCGTCGGCTTTCGCTCCCAGAACGCCCAGGTCGCCAACGTCGAAGACGCGGCTTTCGCGGTGCGCAGCGCGGAACAGGACTACGTCACGGCCGTGGTGAGGTATCGCGAGATGCTGGCTCAGAGCGGTGGTGCGGATCTCGGCTCCGACCCCATCAGCCGATTCGCTGCGCTGGAGCATCTCGTAATCGTCAGCCAGGCGGCTGTCCGGCAGGCGCCCGGAGATCCTTTCCTCAACGGCTTCCTGACCTCGGCCATGGCCGAGCGCGATGCGGCTCTGCGGATGGTCTCGGCCAGCCGGGACAACTGGTTCTAGGCGGGCGGCACCGATCATGAGAGCGACACGAATCGCGGCGATCATCGGACTCTTCGTGGCCGGCATGGCTTCGTCGGTACTCGCGCAGCGTCCGGTTGAGACGGAGCGTCCGGCTCCTGGGTGGATCGGGATCTCGTTCGGCTTCACCGGCAATCGGCTGGGAACGGTGACCGCGGCCTGGATCACGGAAGTGAGACCCGGTAGTCCGGCCGAGACCGCGGGGCTCCAGGCAGGGGACCGACTTCTGGCGATCAACGATCTCGACAGTCCCCAGGAGCTTAGCTCCCTCAACCAGCTACTGCGGCTGGATCCTGGCGACCGGGTGAGCGTGGAGATCCGACGCGACGGCCGACGACACATGATCCGGCTTCGTGCAACGGCACGCCCAGAGTTCGTTGAAGCCGCGCCGCTGAAGCTCGCGTTCGAGTCCGACTCGATGGTGGAAACATGGGTTCGAGCGATGGACTCGCTCCGGATTCGGCTCGTGTTGAGTCGAGACCAGAACGAGTCATCCGTGCGAGCCCGGACGGCGGTGGAAACACGCGTCACGGTTGTCACCGGCAATCGGGTCGGTGTCCGGGCGCCGTTCGAGTTCTTCGTCTTCCGAGGGGAGCAGCACGATTCGCTCCGACAGGAGATGGTCGAGCTCAACCGAGTCATGGCGGACCTCGAGGTGAGTCTCAGGCTACGCACCCGCGAGCTCAGACTCACGCTCGGGACACGAAGCGACGTACGCTTCGTTCAGGAGGACAACGAGTTCCGGCGTCTTCGCGGCGCCCTCGACGAGGCCGCCATGCGCTCCGCGGGCCTCGAAACCGCAATGGCAGACGACGCCCGTGCCACAGCCGGCCCGGAATACGCGATACTGACTCCGGGTGCCCGGTCCACATTCTCGTCAAGAGAAGCGCCACGCTCCGAAGAGTTCCGGCCGCTGACTCCCTACCTGCTTGGACGCAACCGCGTGGCGGGTGCCGAGGTCGTCGAGCTCCGCCCCGAACTGGCAAAGTATTTCAAAGTCGAAGGTGGGGTACTCGTCGTCGACGTCATCCGAGGCACACCGGCCGCCATCGCAGGCATCGTTCCCGGTGACGTAATCACGCGAATGGACCAGGTCCTGGTGCGATCGGTCGCGGACCTCCGGTTCGGAGTCTCACAAGCAGGCGATACGCTCCCGATCTCGTTGGTCCGCCAGGGCACGAGCATCCAGGTCTTGCTCAGGTTCTAGCGCGTCGCCGCGCGGGTGACGTCACGACACCCGTTGTCTAGGGCCTGTTAACACTATCGAAGTGCTTCGACGATAAGGGCGAAGTGGATGAAGGCGGTAAACATCACGTTGAGCTTGTCAAAGCGAGAGAAGATTCTTCTGAAGCCCTTGAGTCGCCGAAACA
>JADFLD010000219.1 GCA_022564535.1 Gemmatimonadota bacterium | reverse complement strand
GGCCCAGGCCTTGTCCAGGAAGGTCTCCAGGTGCCGGCGGTTCGGCAGGCCTGTAAGGGCGTCGCTGAAAGCCCACTGTTCGGCCTGCGCACGCTCTTGGTGCAGCAGTCCGGCAAGCCACCCCGCGCCGAGACAGACGGAGACCAAGATCACGACTACCGCGAATACGGAACCCCACTGCGGCGTCGCCAGGTCGAGGAGGACGATCTCGACCTGGGTGAGCGCGAGCACCGCCATGCCCGCTGCCAAAGCGAGAGATGCGCCCCGCCGGCCACGGTAGTACGTCAGGACGAACGCAGGCAGAAGAGCAGGAAGCCAGACGAGCAGGGCTCCATCTCGCTCCAGCCATTCAGGAAGCAGCGTCGTCGCCAGGATCGGGATCGCCAGCGCGGCCAGAGAGAGCGCCAGGGCCCGAGGGGGCACCTTCGCCGAGCGGTGCTCCAGGTCCGGGAGGGTAAGTTCCTGCACGACGGCTCGTTGCGAGTGAGGGTGATCCGTCAAGGAACGGTATGGTACGACCTGCTCACGAGGCGCGATAGACGACACGGCCGGTCCCGGGGGCCATTGCACACCCCACCCATTGCCCGCCCTCGACCGACCTTCGCCTTGCCCACCCGCACGCCACACCGGATGTTGACCTCGGCCTGATCCTCAGCTTCCGAGGTCGGGCCTCATCCCGGCGTGGCAGCCCGAGTCCGAGTACTCGACGAGAGGCGCACAGGAGGAGAGCCGATGGGGATTTTGCGCACGGCGGTGTTAGCCGGGCTCGTGCTCGGCACAGCCGCAGAGTCGATCCTTGCCCAGGAGATGACGCTGGCCCTGACGGGCGATGCGATCATCACGCGTCGCCTCTCGGTTTACGACGAGCCCGACTTCCTTGAGATGATCGAGCTGATCCGTGGCGCCGACGCGGCGTTCACCAACCTGGAGATGCTCTTTCACGACTACGAGCCGTTCCCCTCGCACCAGAGCGGTGGGACGTGGATGCGCGGCGATCCGCAGCTCGTGGACGAGCTCGTTTGGGCCGGGTTCGACATGGTATCGCGGGCCAACAACCACACTGGCGATTACGGTGTGGGGGGCATGAGGCTCACGACCAAGTACGTCGAGGAAGCCGGGCTCGTGCACGCGGGCGCGGGGGAGAGCCTCGCGGAGGCACGCGAGGCGCGCTTCCTGGAGACCGCCCGCGGCCGCGTCGCGATCATTTCGATGGCTTCGACGTTCCCCGACCACTCCCGGGCCGGCGAGGCTCGGGGAAGCATGAGCGCTCGACCGGGTCTGAGCCCCCTCCGTTACACGACGACCCGGGTGGCCACCGCGGATCAGATCGATCGCCTAGGGGCGGTCATGGAGGAGATGGGAGTCGGATTCAGTCGGACGCCGTCGGGAGCGCGCACGCTGCGAACGTCGTTCGTCGAGGGGAGGGAGCCGGGGGTCATCACCAGGCCGCATCTCGGCGACATGGCGGAGATCGCCGCGGTGGTCAGCAACGCGAGCCGCTTGGCAGATCATGTGCTCGTCACGATCCACGCGCACGAGAGCAAGGGGTCCCGGTCGGTTCCGGCGGACTTCGTGGTCGAGTTCGCCAGGGCCATGATCGACGCGGGTGCGACGATGTTCGTGGGACACGGCCCCCACGTGCTGCGGGGCATCGAGATCTACGAGGGGAAGCCGATCTTCTACTCGCTCGGAGACTTCGTCTTCCAGAACGAGACGCTGCTGCGGCTGCCGGCCGATAACTACGAGCCGTACGATCTCGGTCCCGACAACCACGTCGCCGACTTCAACGCGGCGCGATACCGAGACGAGACGACCGGCTTCCCGGTCAACCGGGAAATCTGGGAATCCGTCATCGCCCTGCCGACGTTCCTCGACGGTGAGCTTACCGCGCTCGCGCTCCATCCGATCACGCTCGGCTTCGGCGAGCCGGCCTGGGTGCGCGGTCGCCCGCAGCTGGCGCGGGGCGAGCTCGGACGGAAGATCCTGAACGATCTCATCGAGCGGTCGGCCCCGTACGGGACGAAGATCGACGTGCGGGATGGGGTGGGGTATGTCAGGGTCAGATAGACTCGGCGATCGGTCGAAATGAGACGCGCGGCGTCGACGTCCCTGGTCCTTTTCCTTGCCGCACTCACCGCCTGTGGTGAGCGAGGCGCGCCGGCCGATCAGAACGACTGGCCCGTCTACGGCGGCAACGACGACCACACGCACTACACGACGCTCAGCCAGATCTCGCCGGCCAACGTGGCGCAGCTTCAGGTGGCGTGGACCTTCGACACGGGGGACGCATTCGAGGGTTCGGAAATGCAGACGAACCCGGTCGTGATCGGCGGGATCCTCTACGGGACGACGCCGAAGCTCCAGGTGTTCGCGCTGGATGCCGCGACAGGCGAGCAGCTGTGGCGCTTCGATCCGAACGACGGTGAGCCGCCCGCGTCGCGCTTTCGCCACCGTGGGCTGGTCGTCACCGGTGACAGAATCCTCTTCAACTACCGCAATCGTCTCTATGCCCTCGACCGCGCTTCGGGCGAGCCGATCCCGACGTTCGGAGACGGGGGGTGGGTCGACCTGCGGGCGGGGTTGGGCCGGCCCGTCGACGGGCTTTCCGTGAACGCGAGCTCGCCCGGGGTCGTGTTCGAGGATCTCTTCATCATCGGGAGCACCGTGCCCGAGTCCCTACCGAGCGCCCCCGGCGACATTCGCGCGTACGACATCATGACCGGTTCGCTGCGCTGGAGCTTCCACACGATTCCACACCCCGGGGAGTTCGGGTACGAGACGTGGCCCCCCGGAGCCTGGCAGATCGCCGGCGGCGCGAACGCGTGGAGCGGCGTCACGATCGACCCGGAACTCGGCATGGTGTTCGCGGCCACAGGCTCGGCGTCGTACGACTTCTACGGCGCCAATCGCCTGGGAGACAACCTCTTCGCCAACACCGTGCTCGCGCTGGACGCCCGCACGGGCGAGCGGATCTGGCACTTCCAGGGGCTCCGCCATGACCTTTGGGATCGTGACTTCCCGGCCGCCCCAGCCCTCGTCACGGTCACCCGCGATGGCGAGCCGGTGGACGCGGTCGCGCAGATCACCAAGACCGGTCACGTCTATCTGTTCGAGCGTACGAAGGGGACGCCGCTCTTCCCTATTGAGGAACGCGCGATGCCGGGCGGCGGACTCGACGGGGAGCGCCCAGCCTCGAGTCAGCCGTTCCCCGTGCTGCCGCCCCCGTTCGCGCGGCAACGCTTGACTGCGGCCGATCTGACCAGGCGCACGCCCGAGGCCCACGCGGCTGCGCTGGCGACCTTCAACGCGTTCAGCACCGAGGATCCCTTCTCGCCGCCCGACACCAGCGGTACGATCATCTTCCCGGGCGTGGACGGCGGTGGTGAGTGGGGCGGTCCGGCGTTCGATCCGGAGACCGGCCTCTTGTACGTGAACTCCAACGAGATGGCGTGGCTACTCAAGCTCGTCCCGCAGAGCGACGAGTCCCTGTACGCCGCCACCTGCGCGAGCTGCCACGGTGCGGACCAAGGGGGGACGGCGCTCGGCCCGACGCTGGAGGGTCTCTTCGAGCGGAGGTCGCGCGACCAGGTGATCGCGCTCATCCGCGAGGGAACTGGTCTGATGCCCGCCTTCGGCGTCGCGATGGGCAGGGGGGCGATCGACGACATCGTGACGTACCTGGAGACCGGCGAGGATCGGTCGGCGGCCGAGATGGGCGCGACCCCCTACGACCTCCCGTACCGCACGGCGCTGTTCGACATTTTCCTCGACCACGAAGGGTATCCGGGCATCGCGCCGCCGTGGGGTACCCTCAACGCCATCGATCTCAACGAAGGGACCATCCGCTGGTCCATTCCCTTCGGCGAGTACCCCGAGCTCGTCGCCGCAGGGCTCGTCGACACCGGCACCGATAACTACGGCGGTGCGATCGTAACCCAGAACGGTCTGCTGATCATCGCCGCCACCACGTACGACAACCGGATTCGAGCGTTCGACAAGCTCACCGGGGCCTTGCTCTGGGAGGCGGCGCTGCCTGCCGCAGGGCACGCCACCCCGTCTACCTACATGGTGGACGGAAAACAGTACATCGTGATCGCAGCCGGCGGCGGAAAGAACGGCGCGCCGAGTGGGGGAACGTACGTAGCGTTCGCCTTGCCGGGGTGAGACTCCTACGAAGTGTTGCCATGAATCGACGTGATGCCATCTGCAGGGTCGCCGCGGCCGCCTTGTGGACGTGACGCCGTGGAACCGCGCCGGTCTCACCGTCAGGTACCGGCCCCGAACTCCCTCTACCTTCGGATCTGCTCGCCGCGTAGTGGCGGCGTGGTCACCGGGTCCCTGCGCGCTTTGGTGGCCACCTCGAAGGCGTAGCCGAGCCCGAACAGGCGGGCCTCGCTGAACGGGCGCCCGAGAAACGAGATCCCCACTGGGAGTCGGTCGCTCGTGAAGCCCGCCGGCACGATCAGGTCTGGGAAACCCGTGAGGTTGGCGATGTTCGTCGCCGATGCACCCCTTCCACCGCCACCGCCACCATTCACCAACGACGGCCGGTTGGGTGACGTCGGATAGACGATCGCGTCGAGGTCATGGGCATCCATCAGTCCTTCGACGATGCTCCGCACCATCGGCATGCCGTGGTCCCGCATCGCAATGTACTCGTAGTCGTCGAGGGTGCCGCTCCCTTCCTCCTGCATGAGCAGCGACCACCGCGTCGGGTTGGGGGTGCCGCCGTCCGGGGTGGTCGACATGATCTGGATCG
>JADFLD010000218.1 GCA_022564535.1 Gemmatimonadota bacterium | reverse complement strand
TTATCCTGGTAACCTCCCAGGTTGGTGGACAGGACACCACCTTGCTGCGCTTCAACTGCTTTGACATCGAGCGCAGTTACATCTATGGACCCGAGAAAGCGAACAAACTGTGCCGCATGGACGCCACGGTGGACGGGAATCCCATCGGTTGGTCGGTGAAGCAGATCAGGAACATGCTCCCGGAGATGTTGGTAGCTTCCGGCTACGATGACATCGCCGGCAAGGTCAACAAACAGGAAGTAGAAAAGGTTTTGGGCGAGGTGGAATCCACCGCCCGCGAACTGTTCGCCACCGGGCGAAACACCGTCAAACACAATCGGGGCATCGACATTGTCGAGGCTGGCAACTTCCGCTTGGGCCTGGAACTGCGCAAGCAGGCGGGCGGCGATGGCGGTCGAGGCCGGCGCGATCCGGTACGCTCTCTTCGATGCCCGTGGCGAGCGCGTGTACGGTGCTTGCTACGGGGTCGGCAGCGCCCTCGTCCAAACACTCGTCCCACCGCACGCGGGTGAACTGAGAGACGTGCTCGACGGTGACGTCCCGGGTGGCGCGGTTTTCGTTGGGGAGGGTGCGGAGAAACACAGCGGTGTCATCGAAGGCGCTGGTTTCGAAGTCGTCGGGACCACCGGCGACGTGTCGCTCGCCGACGGATTGGTCCGGTATATGGCGATCCACCCCGACGCTCCCCCGGTTTCTGCCGTCGCGACCTGGGAGCCTCGATACGTGCGGACGTCGAGCGCTGAGCGGCTGTGGACGACGTAGCACCTCCCTGCGGGGTCGAGCTGCGACCCATGCGACACGAGGACGTCGACGCGGTGGTCGTGATCGAGACCGAGGCCTTTTCGAGTCCCTGGCAGAGGGAGACGTTCGCGGACCTGATCGGGCGGGACGGGGTCGAGCTCATCGTCATGACGGATGAGGCTGCGGGTGTCATCGGCTATGCCGTCCTCTGGTGCGTGCTGGATCAGGGTGAACTCGCCAATCTCGCCCTGACCCCCGGCCGTCGCGGCGTCGGTCTGGGCGCGCGTCTTCTGCGGCACCTCATGGGTGTTGCCGCTGGACGCGGGGTGAGGAAGCTCTTTCTCGAGGTACGCGCGTCCAATGTGCGGGCCCTCGACCTGTACGACCTCTTCGGCTTCACCGAGGTGGGTGTGCGACGAGGCTACTACGACAACCCCAAGGAAGACGCCCGGGTGATGCTCGTGACCCTGGGAAGTGAAAGCCGGAGAATAGTGACCGCCGAGTAGTCTCGAGCGGATCGACGCATTCGAACATGTTCGGGCCCGACGCGATCCGGCATCGTGCAATGATGTCGATCCCGTGCCCACTCCAAGACCGTCCTCGCGAACGTCTGCGCCGCGTGGGGGTCCGAAACCTGTCGACAACCGAACTGCTCGCGCTCGTGATCGGGGCAGGGAGCTCCGGCGCCTCCGCTTCCACCGTCGCTTTGCGCTTGCAGGAGTGCTTCGCGGGGTCGCTCCAGAGGCTGGCGGCCCTCGATGTCGCTGAGCTCGAGGGAGTGCGTGGCGTCGGGACGGCGACGGCCGCTCGGCTTACGGCGGCCCTGGAGCTGGGGCGCCGGGCCGCAGCCGAAGACCAGGACCCAGGGGCCCCGATCCGTGGTCCCGCGGACGTCTTCCGCAGGATGGGCCCACGGTTGCGAGACCTGACCCAGGAGGAGTTCCACGCGCTCGTACTCAACACTCGGCATTGCGTCATCCGCGAGGTCCTCGTCACGCGCGGAACGCTGGACGCTTCGCTGATCCATCCGCGGGAGGTATTCCGGATCGCGGTGACTGAAGGGGCCGCCGGCGTCATTCTGGTCCACAATCACCCCTCCGGGGACCCGACGCCTTCCGCCGAAGATCGGGCGGTCACACGCCAGCTCGCCGACGCGGGGAGAGCGGTAGGGATTCCCATTCTCGATCACGTGGTGATCGGACGAGGCCGCTACGTCTCGCTCGCAGGGGAGCTCTAACGGTAGCCGAAGTCTGCCGCCATTCGGCACCGATCACGCGCTCGATGGCGACCGGACTCAGGGCGCACGTCACCCGATGTAAACATTTGAAGTCAATTTGAAGAAATGCGTTGACCTGACGATGGAATAGTGAATATCCTCGGTCACGTTCATTGGGCGAAAAAGCCCTGTCCCACTCGCCGAAGGAGCCCCAATGGTTCGCTCGGCCGCGGCGTTGGTCGCTGTCCTGATTCTTCCCGGTTTTGTTGTTGCTCAAGAGCCGCAAGGCACGCATACGGTCGTCGATCACGACACCTTGTGGGATCTTGCTCAGCGCTACTACTCGAACCCGTTCGAGTGGCGCGTGATCTGGGAGGCGAATCGCGAGGTCGTTGAAGATCCGAATTTGATCTATCCGGCCGAAATGCTCGTCATCCCCGGCCTGCCGGGCGATGAGATCCCCGTGGAGGATCCAACGACCGGGGATCCGTTCACCCCGTTCGAGGATCCACTCGGAGACAATCCGGAGCCGGACCTTGGGGGCATCCCCGTCGATCTCATCCCGTTCGGTCTCCGCCAGGCTCGTCCGACCGATCAGGCGCGGACGATCTTTTATAACGACACCGCGCGCGCACGGGTCACGGTCGAGGAAGCGAGGTCGGCCGTGTATGTGCCGGTTTCTTCGGATGCGGTCTATTCGGCTCCTTGGATGATCGGTCTGGAGGACGATCCCGAGAGCTCTGGCTACGTCGAAGGCTTCGCGGATCGCGGTGCGCGTGGATCGACCATGAGGATGTTCGACCAAGTGATCATCTCGATGCCCTCGCCGGTTCGCGTGGGTGCGCGGCTGCAGTTGTATCGGGTTGATCACGTGATCAAGGACGTTGGCCAGGTGATCATTCCGACAGGCGTGGTCACGGTATCCACAATCGGGGACGGTGGGGTCGTGGGTATCATCACCAAGGAGTACGATCGGCTTACGCACGGCGACCTGGTCCGGCCTCTGCCGGCGTATTCGCCGGAGCCTGGGGTCTATGCCCAAGAGGTTTCGGGCGGGTCGGAGGCGATGGTCATGGGCTTCGCGGGTAGGCACGTGCTCACGGATATCGGCCACGTTGCCTTCCTCGACCTCGGAACCGACGACGGAATCACGATCGGTGACGAGTTCATCCTTTGGGGCGATGCGGTTCCCACGGATCGGGACGGCTCGTTGCAGGTGATCGGAGTCACCGGGACGATGGCCGCGGCGCGCGTCCTGTCGATGTCGGACAATGTCTTCCGTCAGGGAGTCGTCGTGCGACTCGCCAAGAAGATGCGTTGATGATCCGGCGAGGATCAACCGACTCCTCGCCGCTTCGCCTCCCCCGGAGTCCCCGTCGGTTTCCGCCGGCGGGGACTCTGCGCTTCCACACCTCAGTAACCCCCCCATGACGCAGTCGAACCGTAGGATTCTCGTGACGGGTGGCGCCGGTTTCATTGGAAGCCACGTCGCCGACGCTTACCTGGCGGCCGGAGCCCAGGTCTGGATCGTGGATGATCTGTCTTCCGGTAGCAGGGCGAACATCCCGGCCGATGCGGAGTTCGTGGAGATGGACATCCGTGACCCGGAGATACGAGACCTGTTCCGCGAGGTGCGGTTCGATCTCGTCAACTGCCACGCCGCGCAGATCGACGTGCGTCTCTCGGTCATGGACCCGGCAAGGGACGCGGGGATCAACCTGCTTGGCCTCCTGAACCTCGCGGAGGCCGCCGTGGAGGTGGGTACCGAGCGCGTCATATTCGTGAGTAGCGGAGGCGTGGTCTACGGGGAGCCCGAGCAGATTCCCACGCCGGAATCCGCCCCGAAGCTCCCGCTGTCTCCCTACGGCGTGACGAAGCTCGGGGGTGAGTACTATCTCAATTATTATCGTTGCATCCGGGGTCTGGAGTACGTCGCGCTGCGCTACTCGAACGTGTTCGGACCGCGGCAGGACCCACATGGTGAGGCCGGTGTAGTAGCGATTTTCTGCAACCGACTCCTGGGTGGCGACGTACTCACCATCTTCGGGGACGGCGAGCAGACCCGGGATTACGTCTACGTGAAGGACGTCGTGGCTGCCAACATGCTGGCATCCGACTTGGACATGGGTGACGGGGACGGGCTCGACGCACGCGCGTTCAACGTCGGTACCGGCGTCGGAACGAGCGTCATCGAGCTCGCGGACGCGTTGGAGGGCATCGCCGGATCATCGCAACCCCGCCATCACGAGCCGGAACGCCCGGGTGAGCTCCGACACAGCACGTTGGATTCCGGGCTGATACGGTCCCGCGGCTGGTCGCCGGCATACACCCTGGAACAGGGCTTGCAAGAGACCTACGACTACATCGTGAATCAAAGGGCCGGAAACGCCGAATGAGCCTCTCCTACTTCCTACTTCAGTCTCGACCGCCCACGACCGCCTTCGACATGATCGTCGGCGGTACCCTCGCGACGAAGTTGGTTCTGATCGTACTGGGGATTTTTTCCTTGTGGTCGTGGTGGCTGATATTCAGCAAGACGCGGCAGTTTCGTGAGGTCCGCCGGCAGGGCGATGAGTTTCTCGATCACATGGAGCGTGCGCAGCGCTTGGAGGACGCGTACAAGGCGATCCTCTCGCTGCCCGATTCGCCCTATGGAAGGGTCTTTCGTCAGGGGATCAACTTCTTCAGCGAGCTCCGTCCCGGTGCGCTGCGCGAGGGCGCGCCGCCTTCCAAACAACTGTCGCTGACGCAGCTCGAAGTGCTGCGCCTCGTTCTCGAAAAGGAAGAAGCCGAGGAGCGCGACG
>JADFLD010000217.1 GCA_022564535.1 Gemmatimonadota bacterium | reverse complement strand
CCCGCAGCCACGGCATCCGGGATGCGCTCGTGGGGTAAAACGGCGTGCAAGCTGCCGTCGGCGTGTATGTGGGCGAACTCGCGGCCGGCGACCACGCACTCCGGGCGCGTAATCTCGACCGCTTCAGCGAGCCATATGGCACGGGTCCCCGCCATCCCAATGATCGTGGGACGGTTTTCCAGACCGGAGATGCTGAAGACCCGATCAAAGAGCTCCGCGACCAACTCCGGCGTCGACCCTGGATTGAGCTGGACGTGTGGTACACCGCCGCTTGTCACAGCCGGGGGGTCTGCTCTCTGGGGAAGAATCGGGAAGCGTCCGGGAGTTGGCGAGGGCTTGCACGGAACCGGGTCAGAGTCGGGGTCGGACCCCGTTCCCGGACCCAGCCGGAGGGGGTCGGCTTGGCCGCCGCAGGCACACGTGACGAGCAAGAGAGCGGTCACGGCGCGGGAGGGGAACGACGGCTTCAGGCGCATCCATCACTCCGGCGAGATAGTCAATAGAAGAGCCCCTGGACGAATACGCGCGAGTGCTCGACTCCGCCAGGCTCCTTGCTCGGAGGTCCACCTGGCCGAGCAGCTTCCGGTGCAGCCCTCACCGGCGCGCTGGAACGAATCCCCTCGACCTACCGCGCCTCCCGCGTCCATGCCACAGCCTTCCCCGCGGGCTCGTTGAGGGGGCCCGACCGACGGTCGGCTCTGGCCCACCGACCGTGGCGGATCCGTACGTGGCCCCTGTATGCTTCCGCCATGCACAAACTCTTCGAGGCCCTGAAGGAGCGACGCGTCTTCCGCGTCGTCATCGCGTACGCCGTCGTCGCGTGGGGCGCGGTCCAGATCGTACTCACTGTCTCGCCCGAGTTCGGACTTCCTGACTGGCTCGGGCGCGCGACGATCTTCCTCGCGCTCGCGGGATTTCCTGTCGCACTTGGACTCTCGTGGGCGTTCGACCTCTCCGCGACCGGCGTACGGCGCGGACGGATCGCGCTAGCTGGCGCTGCGGTCGCGATGGCGATCGCCCTCGGCATCGGCCTGACACGGTTTCCGGCGGAGGGTCGGCTGAGCGAGGACGATGCGCAGGCGCTCATTGCCGAGGCTGAGGTCCTCGCCGCCGCCGAGCGCTATCTGGAGGCGTACGGGCTCGCGGCCCGTGCCGAGATGGTTCTGCCGCGTGACCCGGTTCTGGCTTCGCTCATGGCCGAGGTGACGGAGGAGGTGGATTTTGTCAGCGAGCCCCCGGGCGCGCGCGTGTTCGTCGTCGCCTGGCGGCCGGATGGCGGGGACCTCGATTCAGAGTCGCGGTTGCTGGGGGAGACGCCACTCACGGCCGTGCGGCTCCCGCGGGCCCTTCATTTCGTGCGCTTCGAACTCGAGGGACACCGCACGGAGGAGCGCCCGCTCTCTCTCGTCGACGTCGGACTACTCGCGGGCCCGGGGGTCGAGCCTGATGCTGCACCGGGGCTCTCGCTCTCGCTGGAGGAAGCGGGACGGACCGATTCTCGCCAGGTCCGGGTCCCGGGTGGACCGTACTCGATCGCTTCGGCCGACCTGCCCCTGGGCCTCTCGGCGACGTTGGATGAGTTCCTGATCGACCGCTTCGAGGTGACGAACGCCGAGTACGCGGAATTCGTCCTCGAGGGAGGCTACGCCGACCGGAGGTTCTGGGAGCGTGACTTCGAGACGGGGGACTCGGTTCTTTCGTTCGACGATGCCATGGCTCGTTTCGTGGACCGCACGGGACTGCCTGGGCCGCGCTTCTGGTCCGGCCAAGCGTACCCACAGGGGAAGGCCGACCATCCCGTAGCGGGTGTCTCCTGGTACGAGGCCGCGGCCTACGCGGTCTTTCGGCGCCGGCAGCTCCCCACCGCGTACCAGTGGGAGAAGGCGGGTCGGAACGGTTCGACGGCTTCCGGAGACGCGATCGCCATGCCCTGGGGGATCTCTCTCGGCGGATTTGATCGGACGCTCGCCAACTTCCGTGGGAGTGGGACCGACCCGG
The DNA here is from genome assembly GCA_022564535.1 of Gemmatimonadota bacterium. Next base: position 2,776 of record JADFLD010000217.1, on the reverse strand, counting down.
TCGACGCCCACCCCTTCGGGATCAGCCCGTACGGGGTCTATGCCATGGCCGGCAATGTCTCCGAGTGGCTCCTGAACCCTGCCGGTGAGGGACGTGCGGTGACCGGCGGGTCGTGGGAAAGCCCGGCGTACCTCTTCAGCGAGTTTTCGGGACTCGACCCGTTCTTCGCTTCCGAGTCATTGGGCTTTCGGCTGGTCGAGCTCGAGAGCGGTCGCCGTCGGCTCGGCACGGACCAAGGCGACGGACCGCTCGGGGGCGATCCGATCGTCCCGCAGTACGTACCGGTCGATGAGGCGACGGCCCGTACGTTTCTGTCACACTACGAGTACGACCCCGTAGAGCTGGACCCACTGACTCATGAGAGCGTCGATGAGGGCAGATGGATCCGCGAGACGGTGTCCTTCCTGGGCCCCTACGGTGACCGCCTCACCGGCTACCTCTACCTCCCGAAGTCGGTGCCACCGCCCTACCAGACGCTGCTGTACGTGCCGAGTGGCTTCACCCTCGGTTGGACCAACGTGCCTGAGGATACCGAGTGGGTCATGGGGCCCGTGATCCAGTCCGGCCGTGCCGTGTTCAGCGTGGTCCTGTCGGGCATGGCCGGAAACTCCTGGGCGGAGGGGTGGACTCCTCCGGAGCCGATCAGCGTGCGGTTCCGCAACGAGCTCGTACGCAACGCGGTCGAGATTCGGACCGGTATCGACTACCTCGCCTCACGCACCGACATCGACATGGAGCGCTTCGGCTATGCGTCGTTCTCTTTCGGGGTCGGCTCGCGGGGAGCGTTCCTGTCCGCGGACGACCGGTTTCGGCTCGCCGTCATGATGGGCGCGGGCATCGACGAACGGGTGAGACCGGTCCGCCCGGAGGTCGATCCGGTCAACTTCGCTCCGTATCTCGACATTCCACTCCTGATCGTACAGGGGCGTCATGACGAGGAGCATCCGTACTTCACTCGTTTCCTGCCGCTGTTGAACCTTCTGCCCGAGGAGTACACGACGCTGGTGCTCGTCGACGGAGCGGGGCACCTCGTGCGCCCCGAATCCCGAGTGCCGCCGATCACGCGGTTCCTGACCGAGCACTTCGGGCCAGTCGCGCGCTGACCCGGGCGCACCGGGAGAGAGGGGCGACGTTCGAGTCTCGGGCCCGCCTCGGGTTCGATGTGACTCGTCGCTACCGGCGCTCAACCCTGCGCTCGATGCCTGGCGTGCTCCGGTCACCGGCAAGCCCGGTGGCCAACGCACCTATGCGGACATTGCGATCGAGGCAGCGTTGACGATCCGCATGGTCTTTCATCTTCCGCTTCGCCATACCGAGGGGTTCCTTCGTTCCCTTGCCCAACTGCTCGAAGTCGATCGCCGATCCCCGATCATACGACCCTGTCTCGGCGACTGAAGAGGCTTCGTGACGTTCGGTGTTATAGGCTTGCCGCCGATCGACCAATCCACCTGCTCATCGACAGTACCAGGCTGAGGATCCATGTCGGTCATATGCAGGAACCGCCCAGGAACAGGGCTTGGAGGAGGCTGCACCTCGCTGTCGATGCTCAAACGGGTGAGATCCTCGCCTCCGATCTCACCTTCCAGCGGACACATGACGCCACCCGGGTTCCCTTGAGCACCACGCCCGACAACCAGTGGTCCGGCAGCACAAGCGCCATCGCCGCGACGCCGAAAACCAGGTCGAGTCCAGTCGCCGCGTTGGGACTCAAGTAGCCGGCGAGTCGGCGCGAAAAACCAGACGGAGATACGTCTCTGAACAGGGTAGCAATAGGCGCCGTCAGAGTCCGGCTTCGCGAGCGGCCGCGTCGCGACTAGTGGCAAGCTGCTCGGAGGCGAGATAGTCCAAGACGCTCTGGAGTTCGAACTTGTCATCAGGAAAACCGGTGAGCACATTGCCGTTTCGATGGTTCCGGTAAGGCAATTGACAAACTTCCATCCAATCGTCGGACCCGAAATTCGTGTTTAGAATCGCCGTCGAATCCTGCGGCACTCCGACAGGGATTCCCAGAAAGTCAGCCTGCTTAAGGGGCAGGAAATCCTCCGGCCTGTATCGTGTCTCTTCGGGCGGAAGCACGATCAGACCGTCTTCCCCGACTTCGTGCTCATAGATTCCGATCCACGGGAAGCGCAGGCGAGGTTTGCCTGGAACCTTCGCGCTGTCTTCACGGAAAATGCGGCAACCCATTCTCTTGCCGCCCCGGATGTCGGGCTCGATGGTGTATCCTCGCCGCTCGAGTTCCGGGGAGCAGCGTTCCAGGAAGGCGTCGAAGTCGAAGACGACGATGTCCACGTCGTCGTCCCAGGGGATGAAATCGTTGTGTCGGAGCTTTCCGAGTAAAGTGCCGAACATGACACAGGCGCGGATTTCGTGCCTGTTCGTGGCCTCGAAGAAATCTCTGAGGTGGCGGATCATCAATTCCCGCTCATCGCCAAATCCGACCGTCTTGAATTTGCTGAGGAGGCTGCGGAGCCGCTTGCGCTCGTAGTATTTCGCGACCTCTACGACCAGGGCCGCCAGCAACATCTGCCGCGCACCCTCCCTCACCGACTCGTCCAACTCGTCCAACTCCGGGCCAAACTCCTCAGTTCTCCCCCGCATCTCGCCTCTCGACTATCTTCAGCATGGTGGCGTGTCCTTCACCGTATATGCGCCGTGGAGCACGAGATTTCAGCGCCGCGGTCCCAGCCTAGAAGCACCACGGGATCGAATCCTCGGCGTCTCAGTGGAACTTCACGCGCAGGCTCACATAATTATGACGCAACACGTATGTGCG
>JADFLD010000216.1 GCA_022564535.1 Gemmatimonadota bacterium | reverse complement strand
CGATGGTCGCCTCGAACTGGAGGGACTCACCTTCGACGAGGCTCGCCGTTCCCGGCCGAACCGTGATCGTTCCCACGACGACTCCCACCACGTCGCGGTTCGTACAAGACAGAATCAGGAGCACGCCGGCGAGCGCCAGCAGCGTCGCGGAAACGCCGCGCCGCCTTGTCGGTCTAGCCGGGCGCGGTTCACCCTGCGTGCGCTCCATCCGACGCCTACTCAGCGGAACGTCACCCGGAAGAGGTTGAAATCGACCCGAACCCCTCGCATCGAGACGGTGGGGAGCCCTATTTGCGGACCCGTCTCACCGGGGGGCGTGGCGATTGCCTCCGCGGTGGTTCTGCGCCGCTTGGCCTTGAGCATGGCCTCCACGGCGCCGGCGATCGTGACGGCGACGCCGATGACGATCCCGTACAGCTTGTAGGGCCGCTCGGTGAACTCATCCACGACGAAGTCGGGCGGGCATGGCTGGCCCTCGGGCACGTCGGTCAGGCACACCGTGGTGATGTTCTTGAACATGAACCCGGCTACGACGGCGCCACCCGCGGCGGCCAGTGTCAGGGTGCCGGCTCTGGGACGGGCCGTGTAGTAGTGCCCCATGCCGGGGACAACGCCGAGTACCAGCGCCCCAACGGGGCTCGGGGGGACGACCGAAGCGGCCCCCTCGAGGAGTCCGATCCTCTCCGACACGATGATCGCGTAGGCGGTCTCCGGATCGACGGTGAGGTAAGTCAGGTAGGTGCGGAAGTCGGCGAGTCCCTCTTGAACGAGCCCGACATGCTCGTAGACGATGGCTCGGTTGTAGAGTGGGATGGCCCATTCTGGCGCTTCGTCGATCGCGCCGGTGAAGGACGCGATCGCTTCGGTGTACAGGCTGTCGTCGGTCTGTATCAACCCCTCTCGGAACCACTCCTGCGCGACCTCGGGGATCCGGAGCCTCACCAGTTCGGACAAGGAGTCGAGGCGCAGGTCCGCGTCGAAAATCCCCACCGACTCGACTCCGAGGGCGAGGGACCGGCAGAACTCGCGCATGGCCCCTTCGATATCGTCGAGGTCCTCGAGTATCGAAGCGCGACGGTAGGCCAAGTCGGCGGACTCGTGGTCGAGCTCCGTCGCCTGCGCCAAGAGGGCCGCGACGCGCTCAAAATCGCCGAGGATCATCGCCTGGTTCGCGTCGGACGCCAGCTGCCCAGCCCGAGCCTGTTCGTCAGGGGTTGGTGCGACCAAAGTGACAAGGGTCGGACACTCGTACGGCCCCGATCCGGGGTAGTCCCTCTGGAGCAGAAGCTCCTGCCCCGCGAGGGGTGCCGCACTCCACGCGAAGGCCGAGAGGAACACCCTTCGAAGGAGGCCGGAGCGCCGGTATCTAGCGATCCGAGGGGGCATAGTTCCTACAGCTAAAAAAACCGGTGCCTGCTTGAAAAGGCAGGACCGGACAAGACTAGACCTATGATACAAAGCTTCAAGCGGCCTAGGTACATGTCAAGAAAAGTTTCTGCGACCGGAGGTGGTGATAATCTCAGTAAATTGGCCGATTTCGGGCTTATGGAGGCCCGCAGGTCAGCACTCGTGGGTATTCAGGGGGAACGATGCCGATTGGGCAGCGTAGATTGGCACGGCTCGGCATGTCCCCGCAAGGGGGCCACTAGCCATCCGCTCACCCTATTTCGCGGGTTCTATGGACCCGAAGAGACGCAGACGCGTGCGCCCAAAGCACCTGATTCTGGGACTGGTATTTCCGACGATCATCGCGCTCGACGTGGTCACGAAGCGTTGGGCGCTCGGAGCGCTGGAGGGGGTCCGCGGAGCTGAACTCTTCGGTGGACTCGTTCCGCTTACGCTCGCGTACAACAAGGGCGCGGCGTTCGGGATGCGGATCGGTGACGACTCGCGCTGGTTTTTCGTGCCCGTCACCGTCGTCGCCTTGATTCTTCTGGCGGTGCTCTACAGGCAAGCGGCGGAGCGCGATTTTCTGCGGATCGGGTCGATTTCGTTCGTGGTGTCGGGCGCGGTCGGGAATCTGTACGATCGGGTGCGCTGGGACCTCGGCGTGGTGGACTTCCTCGGTCCCATCGACTTGGGATTCTGGGATTTTCCGATCTTCAACGTGGCCGACATGGCGATTACGTGCGGCGCGATCCTTCTCGCGGTGTCGTTCTGGTTCGAGGAGCGCCAGGAGCAGGCGAGGGAGGCCGAGGGAACGCCGACCGGGGAAAGTGCCGAGGCTCCCGAGAGTCCCGAGGCCAGCGAGGGTGCGATGATCGGTGAGGAGACGGTCGACTAGCCGATTTCTTTCGGTACGAACAGCAGATAGTCGACCCGTCGCCCCTTCATCTCGGTGACGCGCAGCTTTCCGGTTTTTACGTCCACTTCGTCGCCCACGACGGGAATTCGGTGGAGCCTCCCCAGCACGAATCCACCGACGGTGTCGAAGCCTTCCTCTTCATCGTGCTCGGGGCTGAGGCCGAGCCTTTGAGACGCTTCGCGCAGCGAAGTCCCTCCCCAGACACGGATGTTTCCACCGGTTAGCGGCTGGAAGGCGACCGGCTCGTCAGCCTCATGCTCATCCTGGATTTCTCCGATGATCTCTTCGATGAGGTCCTCGAGCGTGACGAGTCCCGCCGTGCCGCCGAATTCGTCCACCACGATCACCATCTTCGTGAGCTGTGCGCGCATTTCCGGGAGGAGATCTTCGACTGGCTTCGAGGCTGGCGCGAATGAAACAGGCCGGATGACCGCGCTCAGGCTCACCTCGCCGTCCCGGTGCGCCCGCCACACGTCGCGACCGAGCACGATGCCGAGAATCGTGTCCAGATTACCCCGAAACACCGGGAGACGGAGATGCCCGGTATCGAGCATCGTCGCTTGAGCTTCTTCGACGGTGGCCTCTGCCCGGATTCCGATCATGTCGGTACGCGGAGTCATGACCTCGCCGACCGACACCTCGTCCAGGCTCATCACGTTGGTCACGACTGAGAACTCGTCCTCGTCGAGTGTCCCCTCCTTACGGCCGATCTCGGCGAGCACTTCGATCTCGGCGCGACTGATCGTGGGACGCGCCCCGGACGGAGTGATCAGTCCGGAAACCCACCCCAGCGGAATCAGGACGGGTTTCATGCCGACGACCATGGCGTTCAGCGTGTACGCCGTCGGCTTGGCGAGCTGCTTCCAGTACGTCGCTCCCAGCGTCTTGGGCACGATTTCGCTCAGAAGCAGCACGGCCAGCGTGAGGCCGGCGGAGAACGCCGCGACCCACGCGTCACCGAACACGTTGGCCGCCATGGCCCCTCCCATCGTCGCGCCCATCGTATGCGCGATCGTATTCAGCGTCAGAATCGCTGCGATCGGCTCGTCGACATTCTTCTGGGCTTTTTCGAACCATTCGCCCGCCCATTCGCCGTCGTTCTTGAGTACCGTCGCATAGGCGTGGGTGACCGAGAGGAACACCGCTTCGAGAATCGAGCACAGGAAAGAGATTCCGAGGGCAAGCGAAAGAATCGCTACCAGGGTAGGCATCCTAGGCTGTGACTCCTACGAGATCGGACGTCCTTTCGGCATCACCCTCACTCACCCGAGACCCGAGTCGTGACCTCCGCGGGCTCGCCGATGAGGCGCGTCACACACAGTCCGCCCTCCACCGTGAGATCCTGGGCCGAGGCGGGCAGCGCGAAAGTGAAGCCGGCGGCGACCATCCACGCGAGGTCCGTTCTCATCGTGCTCGTACTCCCTTGATAAGGTCCTTCGGGTTTAGCCTATTACAGCGTCGTAGGGGCCGATCGACAGACCCCTGCGATTCTCTCGACACAAACATCCGTGCGAAGTGCCGCCGCTGCAACCGACGCGCCGGTACTCGAGGAATCAAGCGTAGAAAATGATGATAGCTCGTACCGCAACGTCCATGGTCATCGGTACGCTCCTGACCGGCTGTGGGGGCGCGTCCGTCGGCGGGATGCCCGCGCCTGCGGAGGCCCCGGCTGAAGCGCGGGCTACCTACTACGTCTATGTGGGCGCCGAGTCCGCCGACCTCATCCATCGGGTCAGGCTCGACGCGAGTGGCGTCTCGGTCGATCAGACGACGGCGGTTGGGGAGATGGCCGTAGAGACTGAGGGCCCCCATGGGCTCAACGTGTCACCGGACGGCCGGCATCTGTACATGACGACCGCGCACGGCATTCCCGCCGGCAAGTTGTGGAAATTCGACGCCGGGCCAGACACGCTGATCGCCGCGCCGATTCTGCTCGGGAATTTTCCGTCGACGCTCGATCTCACCCCGGACGGACTTTACGCGTTCATCGTCAACTTCAACCTCCACGGTGAGCACGTGCCGTCCACCGTCTCGGTGGTCTATACGCCGGACATGGTCGAGGTCGACCAGATCGCGACATGCACCATGCCGCACGGGTTGCGCATAGCTCCCGACGGCCTATTCGCGTATTCCATGTGCATGATGGACGACCAGCTCGTTGAGATCGATACGCGCACGTTCGAGGTCTCGCGGCGCTTCAACGTGTCGACGGGGGTCGAGGCCGAACTCCTCGGCTACGAGACGCCGGAGATCCTGACCGGTCCGAACGGCATGATCAGGCCGGTAGGCTCCACCGCGACAGGGAGGACGCCGCCGACGTGTTCGCCCACCTGGGTGCAGCCCGCACCGGACGATCGGACGCTGTACGTGGCGTGTAACAAGTCCGACGAAATCCTGGTGATCGATCGCGAGACTTGGTCGTTGGTGCGCAAGTTTCCGACGGGCCGCGCGCCGTACAATCTGGGCATCACGCCCGA
>JADFLD010000215.1 GCA_022564535.1 Gemmatimonadota bacterium | reverse complement strand
TTCCAGGTGCGCGTCCAGACGAGCGCCGGTTACGCTACGCCCCCGTCGTGCGGGTCGGGAGAGCGCTCGCTCGGCGAGCCGGTCGAGGGCTCCGTGAAGCGTCCCGGTGAGGCCTACGGGAGTGGGAAATTCGAGGGATACCCGGATGGGGCGGGGGCGGTGCCACGGTCGCACGGGATCGATGCGCCGGGCCGTAGACCAGGCGAGCGCGTTCTTGCCGTCCTCGCCGAACTGCGCGACGAGTGAGGGCTCGGGGAAGCGCCGAAGCTCGCTGAGCGTACGGACGCCGAGGCGCTCGAGCCGCTGGATGACGAGCGGATCGACGGGAAGCGTACTGACCGGGCACCGTGCGAAGAACGAGACGAGCTCTTCCTCCGATACGATGACGGGTTCGCCCGCGCGGGCCGAGGCTGCCGCGACCCACGCGCCGAACTTTCCGGGGGCCATCCCCGCGCGGGTCGCGGCGACGAGTGGGCTGGGAAAGACCCGGAAGAGGGATCGGAGCGCCCGGTCGATCAGGCGAGGAGGCGATCCGAAGAGGCGGCCCAGGCCGTCCATGCCGAGAAAGACTCGTCCGTGTCCCGCGGGCTCGACGACGGGCGTGATTTCAGTGAGCACCTCGAGCATCGTGTCGACCGCAGCGTCATAGTGCGCCGGATCGGGCTCGAGGAGCGTCAGGGAAGTGCAGAGCGAGACCGCTTGGGAAACGAGTTGCCCGGGCCGTACCCCCGCTGCGTGCGCCCGCTCCGAGACCTGCCAGATCGAGCGGCGTGTGCTTTCGCCAGCGGAGAGCAGGGCCACCGACGTACTGTCGAGCTCGGGAGACCGGACGAGCTCCAGGCGAAGCTCGAAGGTCGGGAGCCAGAGGCAAAGCGCCTGACGGCTTCCCGTCGTCGAGCGTGACGGTGTGGGGAGGAAGGCCGAGCCGGATCCGGGGCCCGAGGCCCAACCGTTGTCGGGGGGGGTGGTCAGCCATTCGTGGGTTGTGGTGTTATGAGCCCGCCCTCGGCCTTGGTGGGTGGGAACAACACGTTGCACACTCGAATGGGGCCCGGACATGGCTCTGTGGGATCCCTGCACGCTGAATTGCGGAGACAGCGATCCCCGGTCCCGAACACACTCACATCACCGCGCGCACCAAGAATCGGAACCGGGGACCGCCACCGAATAAAAACCGAATACGATACCGAAGGTACACCGAAGATATGGGCCGTGCAAGCTGCTGCTAACGGATCTCCACGTAACGTTCCATACGTGCGACCTCGTCCTCGTCGACGTACTTGCCCATCTCCCGCCGGAACTGCGCCATCGCCGAGTACGGGCGGTATTCGTCGAACTCGTGGAGCATACGGTTGCCTATACCTGGAAGGCTCAGGATCGCCTCGTCCGAAGCCGTGTTCAGGTCGATGCGCACGTAGACGTATTGCTCGAGCCGTGCGAGCTCGTCTTCGTCGACGTACTTCCCGATCTCACGATGGAATTCGGCCAGGCCGGCATAGGGCCGGTACTCCTCGAACTCGTGGCGCATGCGGTTGCCGACGCCCGGAATCAGCAGGATTTCCTCGTCGGTGACGTCGTTGAGATCGATCGGGAGCCACATGCCCCTATAGACGGTCTCGACGGAGCCTTCCGCCACATGCTGTGAGACGACGTCGTGCAGCTTCGACATGCGCAGGAACGGGCGCGCCTCGATGATCGCCGCGACCCCAACCGCCGAGAGCCCCGATACGGCTTCGAGCTCGTCCTGAGAAGCGAGGTTCGGGTTCACCAGGCCGAGGTTGTCGCCGACTTGTGCGTTTGCCGATCCCGTGGTCAAAAGCCCGATTGCCAAGGCCATCAGGGTTCCACGTGCTACGTGCATGGTTCATGTCTCCTGCGTATGCGGTTGATCGCTCTCGGTGGCTGGCATCGCACGTGCCGGGTGCCTAAAGCAAACTAACAGTCCCAGGAACCCGAGTTGGGCCATCGCTCCCGGCGCCAGGGCCGGCATCGCCCCACTCAGCGATTCCATGACCAGCTCCATGCCTGCCATGGATGGGCGCATTTCCAACTCGAATTCGACATTGGACCTCACGTGCAGATAGACCCCGAGTGCGGAGGCTGGCAAGTAGAGAGCCATGAGGGCTCGGAGGGCTGTCACCGGGGCACGAGACGGGCGAAACGCAACCGAGCTGGCTGCCATGAATCCGAGGCCCAGCAGCACCAGGGGCGTCCACTGTAGACGGTCTTCGAAGTGCCCTAGGAGGATGAGTTCGGTCGTCGTTCCTGCGATGCCGAAGAGCAGTAAGTACAGAGCGAGTCGCCGCCATACCTCGACGCGGGGGAGAGGGCTCACTTCGTGTTCACACGGGCCCCGGCCCAGATCGCCCGTGTCGTCAGACAAGTCCGATTCATGGCCACAATGTAGCGAGTGCTGGCCCGTCGATCGTCCCAGATTTCGACTACACGTGCGCGGGAACACGCCCTGACTAGATTCTGCGCCGACACTTCGGCCCACCCGTCAAAGGTTCCGCACGATGAATCGGTCGCGACCAACACCGTACGCCTGGGCCCGCTACCTCGGCATGGCCCTCGGGGTGGTGGCGGTGTGTCTGCCGACGGGCGCGCGCGGCCAGGCCGCCATAAACATCGATCCCGTGTCGACGCCTGTTGGCGACCAATCAGACCGCTTTAGGCCCGAATTGCGAAAGAAGCGCGAGATCATCCTGTCGGGTATAGGTGCGGGCCTTCTGGTCACGGGCGTTCTCGTCTCGCCCGCGAGTGGCAACGTGCCGTCTCAGGGGCTCGATCCGGCCGATATCGCCTGGTCGGTCGATCGGGGCGTCGTCGGCAACCTCAGCGTGGACGCACATACGAACAGCGACTGGACGCGCAACCTGGCGCTCGTCTTTCCGTTCGTCGTGGCCTTGGCGACGAGCCAGGGTGACGAGCGGTGGCAGGACTACCGCCGGCGTGGCTTCGTCTATGCCGAGGCGCTGCTGATGTCACAAGGGGTCACGGTGCTCGGCAAGACGACGCTGGGCCGGGCCCGTCCGTTTGCTTACCTGCCGGAGGCCGAGCGTCCGGACCATCCGGCCTACGACGTCTCGCGGGCGCGCACGCATCGTTCGATGCCATCGGGACATTCGTCGTCCGCTTGGATGGGGGCCGCCCTGGCGATGACGGACCACCTGCTGAGCCGTCCCGAAGTGGGCTGGCTGGAGCGCGCGGCCGTAGGCTTCCTGGGGGGCGCTTTGGCCGGCGCGACGTCGGCACTCCGTGTCGAGGGGGGTCAGCATTTCCCCTCGGACGTGTTGGTCGGTGCCGGTATCGGTATCGCGACCGGTATATCGGTGCCACTGCTGCATCGGGGTGAGCATTCGATGCCGTCGTCCGAGGCCTGGTTGCAGATGATGGGGGGTGCGTTCGTCGGTACGCTGTTTGGGGTGGTGGTGGCACAGGGATCTTGAGTCCATACTCCCGCGCTCCGTGGCATCTCCTTTCCGCGGTTCCTTGCCATCCGAATCCGATCCGATGACCCAGCCAGTTCCCATCATCTACACCTGGACCGACGAAGCACCTGCGCTGGCGACCCACGCGTTTCTCCCCGTCGTGCGGGCGTTCGCAGGCGCGGCGGGTGTGCCGGTGGAGACCCGAGACATCTCGCTGGCCGGCCGGATGCTGGCGGTCTTTCCCGACGCGTTGAGCGAGGAGCACAAGCGCTCCGACGACCTGGCGGAGCTGGCGCGCCTGGTGGAGACGCCCGAGGCGAACATCATCAAGCTGCCGAATGTCAGCGCGTCCGTGCCCCAGCTGAAGGCGTGCATCGCGGAGCTACAGGCAAAGGGGTATGGACTCCCGGACTATCCCGATGAGCCCGCCAGTGACGAAGAGCGTGCCATCAGGGGACGCTACGACCAGGTGAAAGGGAGCGCCGTCAACCCGGTGCTGCGTCAGGGCAACTCCGATCGCCGCGTGCCGAAGGCCGTCAAGGAGTTCGCTCGTGCGAACCCACCGCGAATGCGCCCCTGGCCCGAGATGTCAAAGACCCACGTGGCGACCATGAGCGCGGGTGACTTTCGACACAACGAGAGGTCCGTCACGCTCGCCGCCACAACCACGGCGCGGATCGAACACGTGGCGACCGACGGCACGGTCGAGACACTGAAGGAGTCACTTCCACTCGAGGCCGGCGAGGTACTCGACGCCACGTTCATGAGCAGGCGCGCGCTTCTCGCGTTCCTTCGCGAACAGGTCCGGGACGCCAAGGATCGGGGCGTCCTCTTCTCGATCCACATGAAGGCCACGATGATGAAGGTCTCGGACCCGATCATCTTCGGACACTGCGTGCGGGTCTTCTTCGAGGACGTCTTCACGAACCACGCGGCCACACTCGACGCGTTGGGGGTCGACCCGAACCACGGCTTCGGGGACCTGGTCGCCAAGATCACGGAGCTGCCGGAGGACCGGCGCGTAGCCATCGAAGCCGAGATCCGGGCGGCGTACGAGAAGGGCCCCGAGATCGCGATGGTGAACTCGGACCGCGGCATCACGAACCTGCACGTGCCGAGCGACATCATCATCGACGCGTCCATTCCGCCGTTGATCCGGGACTCGGGGCGCATGTGGGACGCCGCCGGTGAACTTCAAGACTGCAAGGTCGTGATCCCCGACTCGAGCTACGCGGGCATCTACGACGCCGTGCGGCCGATGGCCGGCAACGACCCCGAGCTGTTCGCCCAATTGGCCAACGTCAGCCTGGGGGTCCGGAACGAACTATCGGCCAAATTCATATTCCAATTCTTGCAATCCA
>JADFLD010000214.1 GCA_022564535.1 Gemmatimonadota bacterium | reverse complement strand
TGACGAGCTGGAAACCCGAACGGGTCGCAAGCTCGCGCAGGGCGCGGTGTACGTCACGCTCATGCGACTCGAGAAGAAGGGCCTTCTCCGGTCCCGACTGGCGAGCCCGACACCGGTCCGTGGCGGCAAGGCGAAGCGTTTCTTCGAGATCCTACCCGCCGGCATCTCGGGAGTGAAATCTGCCCGAGAGACCTTGGAGCGCCTATGGGAAGGTCTCCAGGAATCGGCCGAGAGTTGACGTGAGCAGACGCCGCCTCCCGTCGTCGCGCGCGCCTTACTGCGATTCGTTCTGCCCGCAGATCTTCACGAGGACGCGAGAGATGGGCATCCTCCTCGCGTTGGGCGCGGACCCGAGGAGCGTCGTCAAAACGGTTCTCCAGGGCGGTCTCACGCTCGTGGGCATCGGCGCCGCGATCGGAATCGTGACGTCCGTGGGACTTGGCCGAACCGTCGACAGCTTCCTGTTCGGAGGCGCAACGCTCGACCCGCTCGCCATTCTCGCCGCCTCGATCATCCTCGCCGTGGTCGCGAGCATCGCGGCGTATCTGCCCGCCCGACGGGCCTCTCGTATCGACCCCGTGAGGGCGTTGCGGAGCGAGTAGGCGTCGGTACCTTTCGGTATTCCCGAACCCCGGCGGGCGCCCTCTCCAGCCGCCGGCGCTCGCATCCCCAGGTGGCCAATCCCACCCTATGGACGACGCCAAAGCCCACATCTACGCCCCCAACCCTTCCCGGGCGAGGGCCTTCTACGAGCTGACCAAGCCGGGCATCGCGGGGTACGTGATGATCACGGCCGGTGTGAGCGCGTTCGTGGGCGCACGCGGGGAACTGCCGCTGAGCCTGGCCCTGCACACGATGGCGGGCATCGGGCTCGCTACCGCTGGCGCGCTGACTCTCAATCAGTACACCGAGCGGAAGCCCGACGCGATCATGCATCGCACGCGGACGCGACCCCTTCCCACGAAGCGCGTCACCCCGACGGAGGCGCTCGTTTTCGGAAGTGCTCTTCTGGTGGCAGGACTCGTGTACATCGCACTCGCGATCGGCGCGCTTCCGGCGCTGCTCACCGCCGTGAGCGCCCTGATGTACCACGGCGTGTACACACCGCTCAAGAGCCGCTCGTATGTGGCCACGCTCGCCGGATCCGTGCCGGGTGCGCTCCCCATGCTCATCGGCTGGACCGCCGCGACCGGCACCATCGACCGCGGAGGGTTGGCGCTGTTCGCGATCAGCTACCTCTGGCAACTTCCGCATGTTCTCGGACTCGCGTGGATGCTCCGGGACGACTACGCTCGCGTCGGCTTCAAGCTGATCCCCTCGGGCGGCGCACGATCGATCGGGCTGCAGATGATCGCCGCGACTGCACTCTTGTTGCCCGTCAGCTGGGTCCCCTCGCTACTGGGACTCACGGGCACCCCGTATCTGGTCGGAGCTACCATTCTGGGACTTCTCTTCCTGTCGGCTGCCATAGCCGCGGCGCGTGAGATGAACGACGCAAGCGCCCGGAGGGTCTTCTTCACATCGCTCCTCTATCATCCCCTGCTACTGGGATTGATGCTCTTCGACACCATTCGCCTCTGAGTTGGGAGAAAGGACCGTGATTCGCTCCGTATTCTTCGCTCTGCTCCTGGTAACGCCGCCGACGCCGGCGATGACGCAGGAATCCGAACGACCGCGGGCACGTGACCTCGGCGTCGTCGTCGGCGTCTTCGAACCGGGCGAGCACAACGCGATCACCGACGTCGACGGTGTACGCGTGGGTCACACCACGGTGATCGAGCCCCCTGATGTCAGAACCGGCGTCACCGCGATCTTTCCTCACGGAGGAAACGCGTATCGATCGCGCGTGCCGGCCGCGATCCACGTGGGCAACGGCTTCGGCAAGCTCCTCGGCGTCACTCAGGTGCGGGAGCTCGGGGAGATGGAAACGCCCATCCTCCTCACCTGTACACTGTGCGTCTGGAAAGCCGCAGACGCGATGGTCGAATGGATGCTCGGCCTAGAGGGCATGGAGAGCGTCCGGTCACTCAACGCGCTCGTCGGGGAGACGAACGACGGTGGGTTGAACGACATCCGTTCTCGCCCGATCACGCCCGAGCATGTCGTCGCGGCTCTCGAGAGCGCGACGGGCGGTCCCGTCGAAGAAGGGGCCGTTGGAGCAGGCGCGGGCACGGTAGCGTTCGGCTGGAAAGGAGGCATCGGCACGAGCAGTCGGGTACTGCCCGCGAGTCTGGGTGGGTATACCGTCGGCGTCCTGGTCCAATCGAACTTCGGTGGCATCCTTCAGATGAACGGGGCACCTCTCGGCGTCGAGCTCGGCCAATACGCGTTCGCAGACCAGGTGGAACGCGAAGAGGAATACGACGCGGAGCAGGACGTTCAAGAGTGGGGCTCCATCATGATGGTCGTGGCCACCGACGCCCCCCTCTCCGATCGCAACCTGGAGCGCCTCGCGCGGCGAGCCCTCATGGGGCTGGCACGCACCGGCTCGTACGCGAGCAACGGATCGGGCGACTACGTGATCGCATTTTCGACCGCGAATGGCGTGCGCCGCTCCACGACCGGGGGCGTGCACCGCGTGGACGACCTCGCAAACAGCAGCATGAGCGCCCTCTTCGAGGCGACCGTCGAGGCGACCGAGGAATCCATCTACAACTCGCTGCTTCGGGCCGAGACGGTCACGAGCAACGGGCGTACCGTACAAGCGCTTCCCATCGGAGAAACCACGGAGATTCTGCGGCGATACGGGGTCATTCGATGACTTCGACCTCGGCCTCGACGCCCACGGACTTCGATTGGGCCGTCCGAACCCAGATCTATCAGAGCTTCGCCCAGAGGGGACAGGCCCCGGTCGTACCCGAGATCGCCGCAGCCGTCGGCGGCACGGAGCACACGGTCCGCGAAGCGCTGCAGCGTCTGTACGTCGCTCATGAGATCGCCCCGCTGGCCAAGGGCGATGGAGTCTGGATGGCCAACCCCTTTTCGGCGACGCCCACGGACTATCCGGTCGAGACGCCGACCATGACGTGCTACGCGCCCTGTGCCTGGGACGCGCTCGGCGTGCCCGCCATCCTCGAGGTCGACGGCTGGACGCGCACTTCGTGCGCCGAGAGCGGCGAACCGCTCGAATTCGGGATCGAAGGCGGAGAATTGAAGGGCGATGCCGGGGTGATCCATCTCGTCACCCCGGTCCGGGACGCCTGGGTCGACATCGGCTTCACCTGACGGCATTACCTCGCCTTCCGGTCGGAGGGACACGTCGACGCCTGGCTCGAGAGGACCGGGCACCCGCGCGGCGCGGTGGTGACCTTCCCCCAGATGTGGGCGCTCGTTCAGCCGTGGTATGCCGGTCGGCTCTCTCCCGAATGGAGAGGACGTACCCACGAAAGCGCTCAGGCGATCATCGATGGAGTGGGCCTGAGCGGAGAGTTCTGGCGGCTGGGGTGAGAGAACCGGACGGTCACGGTTCGACGGCAACGCCGGACGCGAAGAGATCCTCGATCTCTGTCGGGCGGTAGCCGGCTTCGAAGAGTACTTCACGCGTATGCTCTCCGAGCTGCGGCGCCCCGCGCTGTGCGTGCGGGCGCTCCGCCGCAGACATCTTCAGCGGGCTTCCCAGCGACCGCACCGGCCCAATCCGAGTGTGCTCCACTTCGATCACCATTTCGCGGGCGATCGTCTGTGGGTGCTCGAGCATTTCCCCGATCGATGCGATGGGACCGGCCGGCACACCCTCAGCCGCCAGTCGCTGCAGCCAATCGTCCGAGCTTCTCTCCGCGAAGATCGCGGTCAGCTCTTCGATCAGCACGTCGAGATGCTCCATCCGATCGGCGTTGGTCTCGAAGCGCTCGTCGTCGGCCATCTGCGGCTTACCTATGGCCCGCGTGAGGCCACGCCACGTCGTCTCGTTCGACGCTCCGACGTTGATCCATCCGTCGGATGTGGGGAGCGTCTGGTACGGCGCGGAAAGAGGATGTGCCGAGCCCATCGGACCCGGTGAAACGCCCGATGCCAAGGTGATCGCGCTCTGCCAGAAGGTCTGCATGATGCCCGCTTCCAGAAGAGACGTGTCGACGCGCTGGCCCTTTCCCGTCCGCTCCCTCTGAAAGAGGGCCGACGCGACGCCAAAGGCCGCGAGGATCCCCGCCGTGATGTCCGTCACCGGCGCTCCAACCTTGACCGGCGCTCGCCCGGCGCCCTCGCCGGTCACGCTCATCAGCCCGGAATAGCCCTGAGCGATGAGGTCGAAGCCGCCCTGCTCCGCCCATGGGCCGGTCCGTCCGAAGCCGGTGATCTGGCAGTAGATCAGCCGAGGGTTGGCCGAAGCCAGGGTGTCCCATCCGAGGCCCATTCGTTCCATGGTGCCTGCACGAAAGTTCTCGATACAGACATCCGCGTCTACGAGCAGACGCCGCGCTACGTCGAGGCCGACCGGCGCCCGCAGGTCGAGCGCGACCCCACGCTTTCCCCGATTGAGCATCATGAACGCCGCGGATTCCCCGTCCACGCCCGGCGGGACGAACCCGCGGGTGCCATCCCCACCGGGAAGCCGTTCGATCTTCACGACGTCGGCCCCCATGTCTGCAAGCATGAGCCCGCACACCGGCCCCGCCATCACGTTCTCGATGGCCGTCATGTGGGGGAACAGGTTGAAATGCTGGAACACCATCCCGATGTTCGCCCGACGCCGCGCGATCTCGCTGTGGCCGAGCTCGAAGAGCCGGGCGCCCTCCCTGCGGTATCCCACCATCTCGCCGTGCACCTTGATAGCCCCTGAGTCGATGGTCTCGAGATGATTGATGCATCGCAGCAAG